>CADCUU010000290.1 GCA_902805995.1 uncultured Rubellimicrobium sp. | reverse complement strand
AGACCCGCGCCCCCTTGCCGGGCGCCCCCTTGGCGTAGTTCAGCGGCCGGATGATGCGCGGCTCCTGTTCGATGAACTGGAGCATGGCCGACTGGTCGAAGGCATGGTCGCCGAGCGTGAGCACATCGGCCCCCGCCTGCAGCAGCGCCCGCGCGTGTTCCGGCGTGAGGCCCATCCCGCCCGAGGCGTTCTCCGCATTGACCACGATGAAGTCGAGCCGCCACTCCTTGCGCAAGGCAGGCAGCTTCTCGGCCACAGCGGAGCGGCCGGAACGGCCCATGACATCGCCCAGGAACAGCAGTCTCATGCCGCCCCCTCTAGGATGCGACCCGCGCGGTGGCAAGCGACGCCTGCGCCTGGGCATCGGATAGCCACATCCCGGTCAGGGCCGGATCACCTCCGATTCCGTGACGATGAGGTCGAGGGGCGCGTCCGTGTCCTCCAGCGGAAGCCCGTCATCCTCCTGCGCGGCCCAGGCATAGCCGATGGCCAGCGTCGGCCCTTCGGCCCGGAGCGCGGCGAGCGTCCGGTCGTAGAAGCCCCCGCCATAGCCAAGCCGCCCGCCCCGCCGGTCAAAGGCCACGAGGGGAACGATCAGCACCTCGGGTACGATCCAGTTGCCCGCCGCGGGGATCAGGGTCCCAAAGCCCCCGTCCGCCATCTCGCAGCCCGGCGACCATTCCCGGAACGACAGCGGCAGGCCCCGCTTCGGTGTCACCGGGACGCCGACAGGGCCGTGACGCGCGGCCTCCTCCATCGCGGGAAGGGGGTCGATCTCGGTCCGCATCGGCAGGTATCCCGCGAGCGGACAGCCCCGATGCGAGGCCAGCACCTCGGCAAGCAGACCGGCCTGCGCGGCATGGCCCTGCCCCCAGGCCAACTTGCGGCGGGCAAAGGCGCGGGCCCGCGCCTCGGCCTTGATGTCTGACAGGTCGGTCATAGCAGGATCACCGTGGCAAGCCCCAGGAAGGCGAAGAACCCCACCACGTCGGTGGTCGTGGTCACGAAGGTCCCCGAGGCAAGCGCCGGGTCCACGCCCAGCCTCTCCAGCACCAGGGGCACGAAGGTCCCGGCCAGCGACGCCACAAGAAGGTTCACGACCATCGCCGCCGCGATGACGCCGCCAAGCGCCACCGACCCGAACAGAAACGCCGTCACGCAGCCCAGCACCACAGCGAGCGCGAGACCATTGAGGAGTCCCACCACCGCCTCGCGCCGGATGACGCGCCACGCGTTCGACCGCGTCAGGTCCCGCGTCGCCAGCGCCCGCACCGCCACGGTGAGAGACTGCGTACCTGCGTTGCCCCCCATCGACGCGACGATGGGCATGAGGACCGCAAGGGCCACCAGCGCCTCGATCGTCGCCGCGAACTGCGCGATCACCAGCGCGGCAAGGCCCGCGGTGAACAGGTTGACGGTGAGCCAGGGCAGCCGCTGCCGGATCGTGGCCAAGACGCTGTCCGACAGCGCCCCGTCGCCCACCCCGGCGAGGCGAAGGATGTCCTCCTCGTGCTCCTCGTCGAGGACGGTCATGGCGTCGTCGATGGTGATGACGCCCACCAGCCGGTCGTCGTCGTCCACCACGGGGGCGGAGATGAGGTGATAGCGCTCGAAAGCGCGGGCCACGTCGCCCTGCTCGTCCTCCACATGGAAGGTGCGGAAGCTGTCCTCGCTGATGTCCCGCAGCGGCACGTCGCGCCGGGACGACAGGATGCGCCCGAGCGTGACATAGCCCATGGGCTTCAGCCGCGGGTCGATCAGCACCACGTGGTAGAACTGGTCCGGAAGCTCCACGCCAGAGCGCAGGAAGTCGATGGCGTCGCCCACGGTCCAGTGCGATGGCGCCCGCGCCACCTCGGATTGCATCAGGCGGCCCGCGGAGTATTCGGGATAGGCCAGCGCCTTTTCCACGGCGATCCGGTCCGCCGCGGGCAGCGCCGCCAGAACCTCTGCCTGCCCCTCGGCGTCGAGATCCTCCACGAGGTCCACGACGTCGTCGGTCTCAAGCTCCTGCACCGCGAGGGCGAGCTGGCCCGGGGTCAGGCCGTCGATGACCTCCTCGCGCAGCGATTCGTCCAGCTCGGACAGGATGTCCCCGTCCACGCCGCCCTTCCACAGCGCGAGAAGCGCGCGACGCTGCCCCGGCCCGATCTGCTCCAGAAGGTCGGCGATGTCGGCCGCGTGCAGCGGGTCGAGGATGGCGTCGAGCTGGGCGGCGTCCCTAGCCTCCACGGCCTCGATCGCCTCCTCCACGAGGCGCGGGTCGAGGCCGAACTCGTCGTCCTCATCCTCCTCGGGCCGGGGGATTTCGGATCGGTCGTCCATTCTCCCCCTCCCCTGCTTCGCTCGGGCGGACCATACGGGTTTTCCGACCGGGGGCAACCAAGGGCGGGCGGTTTGCAGCGCCTCGATCCACCCTCTAGTGTGGCGGGCATGAGCATCCTTCTGCTGGGCCAGACCCTCGCCTTCACCGCGGACCCTTTCCTTCATCCCTGGGAGGACTGCGTCGCGCATCATGCCAGGGGCGGCGTCCTGATCGAGGGCGGGCGCATCGCCGCGGTCGGTGACGGGGCGACGCTGGAACAGGACAATCCCGCCGCCGAGGTCTGGGACTACGGAAGCGACCTGATCCTGCCGGGCTTCGTCGACGCCCACATGCACTACCCCCAGACCGGCATCGTCGCGTCCTGGGGCAAGCGCCTGATCGACTGGCTGAACACCTACACCTTCCCGGAGGAGATGCGGTTCAAGGACCCGGCCTATGCGCGGGAGGTGGCGGACCGGACCCTGGACCTTTCGCTCGCCCATGGGACGACGACGCTCTGCTCCTTCGGCACGATCCACCCCGAAAGCGTGGACGCCTTCTTCGAGGCGGCCGAGGCGCGGGGGATGCGGGTGGTCGCGGGCAAGACCTGCATGGACCGTGACACCGCGCCTCTGGACCTTCGCGACACGGCCCAGGCCGGCTATGACCAGAGCGCCGAGCTGATCGCCCGCTGGCATGGCCGGGACCGGGCGACCTACGCCATCACGCCGCGCTTCTCCCCCACCTCCACCCCCGCGCAACTGGAGGCCTTGGGCGCCCTATGGGCCGCGAACCCCTCCTGCCTGATGCAGACCCATCTGAGCGAGCAGGGCGACGAGGTGGCCTGGGTGCGCGCGCTTTATCCGGAGGCGCGCGACTACCTCGACACCTACGAGGCCTTTGGCCTGATAGGCGAGAGAGCGCTCTATGGCCACACGATCCACCTGGAACCGCGCGAGATGGACAGGCTGAGCGAGACAGGGGCGGCAGTGGTCCACTGCCCCACCTCCAACACCTTCATCGGGTCGGGCCTGTTCGACCTCGCCGGGCTCAAGGCGCGCGGGCTATCGGTGGGCCTCGCCACCGATACGGGGGGCGGGTCGTCCTTTTCCATGCTGCGGACCATGGCCGCGACCTACGAGATCGCGCAGCTTCGCGGGGAGGCGATCCATCCGTCGCAGCTCCTGTGGCTCGCCACCGAGGGCTCGGCCAAGGCGCTGCACCTCGATGGGGTCGTGGGCCGCCTCGGGGCCGGGGCCGAGGCCGACCTCGTGGTACTGGACCTCGCCTCCACTCCCGCCATCGCGCAGCGGGTCGCGCGGGCCGAGGGGCTGTGGGATGCGGTCTTTCCGACGATCATGATGGGCGACGACCGCGCCGTCCGCGCCACTTGGGTCGCGGGCCGGCCTGTCCCTCGTCCGGGCTGAGATCGCTTAGCAGCCGTCCGCGAAGATGAGGACCCACATGCCGCTGGACTGGCCCAGCCCAAAGACG
>CADCUU010000289.1 GCA_902805995.1 uncultured Rubellimicrobium sp. | reverse complement strand
CGATCAGTTTCCAGCCACCTCAGAGTACACCAGACAAGCTGGCCGGACCGCCGTCGAAGATTGGTCTTCACGTCTCCGAGCCGAATAGGTCATTGGCGCATCGCAGCACCGGGCGGGAGGTGAGCGCAGTCGGATCGAGCGGGCGCACGCTCCGCACCTCAATAGCGCGGCGCTCCCCCGGGAGGAGGGTGACGAGCATCTCCTCCGCCTCCGCCCCGGCGTCGAGCCGGTCGGCGAAGATGCACAGGTCCTTGAGGAAGGTGCGCGCTTCGACTTCGACGAGGTAGCCGCCCTTCTGCGACCGAACCGTGGCGGAGAAGTCGGGCGGGGGAAGGGCGAGATCCAAGTCCTCGACAAAGTAGTGGTACGCCGTGCACTCCCCCATCGTGGCCAGGATCAGTTCCCTCGCCGGGTCCCCGGGTGTGGCGATCTCGGGCGGCAACGGCAGCTCCTCGGCGGTGAAGCGGTCCACGCAAAGCCGCCAGTGACGATGCTCGGCCAGCACCGTGCCGTCGAAGCGCAGGCGACGCAGGTGGACGGGCACACGCCAGAACAGCGGGGCGTCGTTGATCGCTACGGCCGCCAAGCCACCGCCGCGTGGCTGAATGGTCAGGAGGTGGGGCGCAAAGACCCGCCGCAGCGCGTACCAGAGCGGCTTGCGCCCTCCCCGGCTGTCGATGGCGGACCAGGACGTGACCGGCCAGCAGTCGTTGAGTTGCCAGACGATCGCCCCCAGGCAGCGGGGGCGGTGGGAGCGCCAGTGCTCGACGGCGAAGGCGATGGCGCGCGCCTGGTTGAGTTGAGTGGCAAAGTGCCAGTCGTCCATCGAAGACGGTCGCGGCAGGTGCCCGTCGAGCCCTCGCAGGAGCTTATCGTTGCCGTTGGTCGCCTTCTGGTGATGCAGCACACCCGGCGAGTCCGGCCCAAGGGGTCCCCGCACGGAGGCCGCCAGCGTGGCCCAGGTCGGCGGGGCCTGCCAGCCGAACTCGGACACGAGGCGCGGCACGGTATCGGCGTAATGCTCGTAGCCCTTCTCGTTCCAGACATCCCAGACATGATTGCAGCCGTGGTCCGGATCGTTGGGATGGATGTCCATGGAGCCTGAATAGGGGCTGCCGGCCCAGTACGGGCGGGCGGGGTCCAGTTCGGCCACGAGGCGCGGCAGGAGGTCGAGGTAGTAGCCCAGGCCCCAGCTGAGATCGCCGAGCGGCTCCTTCCAGCCCCAGTCGAACCAGCCCCAGATGTTCTCGTTGTTGCCGTTCCAGATCGCGAGCGAGGGGTGCGGCATAAGACGGACGATGTTGTCCCGTGCCTCGGCCTCGATCTCGACGGGAAGCTCGCCCTCCTCCGGATAGGCCGCGCAGGCGAAGAGGAAGTCCTGCCAAACGAGGAGGCCCGCCTCGTCGCAGGCCTCGTAGAAGGCGTCTGTCTCGTAGATCCCGCCACCCCAGACGCGGAGGAGGTTGATGTTGGCTGCCTTTGCCTGCGCGACCCGAGCCCGATACCGCTCCGGCGTGACGCGGGGCAGGAAGGTATCGTCGGGGATCCAGTTCGCGCCACGGACCCAGACCGGCACCTCGTTGACCACCAGGGCGAAGGCCGATCCGTGGAGGTCCGGCGAGGTGTCCAAGCGGATGGATCGAAAGCCGACACGGCGGGTCCACTGATCAAGCAAACCCTGGGGCGACGTGAGGCGCACGGTCAGGTCATACAGGGGCTGGTCGCCGAGGCCATGTGGCCACCAGATCTGCGGGTTCTGCACCACCAGGACCAGGTGGGCTTGGCCAGTCGCGGGATCGACCTCGGCTTGGGCGGTCACTCCGGCCACCTCGGCTTCGACGGATACAGGGACGTCCGGGTCGAGGCAGTCGAGGACGACAGCGATCTCCACCCTGCCCTGCCCGCCCGCAACTCCGACAGTCGAGCGGACTTCGCTCAGGCGCGCAACGGACCAGCTCTGAAGCCGGACGGGTTTCCAGATGCCAGCGGTGACGAGGGTCGGTCCCCAGTCCCAGCCGAAGTTGCAGGCCATCTTGCGCATGAGGTTCCCGGGGCCAGGGTAGTTGGCAGGCCGTGGCGCGATCTGCTTTGCGAGGTCCTCCCCCTCGGCCCAGGCAGATCTGAACGTGACCGCGAGACTGTTCGCCCCCTCCCGCAGGCGGGGCGTAGCGTCGAAGCGGTAGGTCCGGTTCATGTTGCGCGTCGCGCCGAGTTCGTGCCCGTTCAGCTTGATCGTGGCGAAGGTGTCGAGCCCCTCGAATACGAGGTCAACGCGGGCATCCTGCCCCGCCCAGACGAACGTTGTCTCGTAAGTCCAGTCCTGCCGACCGACCCAGTCCTGTGCGATCTCGTTGGTGTCGAGGAATGGGTCAGGCAGGAGCCCGGCCGCCAGCAGGTCCGTATGAACGACGCCCGGGACCTTGGCCGGGATGGAGCCAGGCAGGTCAGGCGGCAAGGATGGGCCTGCGCCGCGCAAGACCCATTCGACCGGGAGAGCATGGCTGATGAGGGGCATGCAGGCATCCGTGCTGGAGATGCCGCCATTCGTCAGCAGAACCGGGTGAGCCGCAATGGCCATCGACATGGGCGGCACATCTCACGTTCCTTATTGCGGGCGCTCATGGCGTCCTGGCACAGTTCTCCGCATCCAGCACAGGTTTGCTGGCGAGCGTAGGGGCCTACCGGCGCGGCCAAGCGGCAGGCACCAAGCAGGTGCGGGTTGATTGGGTCCGGCAAGCTATCCGTCTCAGACGTCAGTCAGCCCCTGCCCCGTCCGTAAACACGGCCAGTTGAGCATCGAACGCCCGCTTGTAGGCGGGCCGCGCCTGTCCGCGCGCGACATAGGCCGACAGGTTCGGGTACTCGTCCAGCAGGCCCGATCCCTCCAGTCTGCGCAGTGCATGCACCATCAGCAGATCGGCCGCGCTGAACCCGTCCACCAGCCAATCGCGCCCGCCGAGGGCTTTGGACAACTCGCCCAGCCGGACACGAATGCGATCCATGAGGATGGGCAGACGCGCCTCGGCCCAGGGCTTGTCCCGCTCCAGGAGCCTGGCCGTCGACAGGTCCAAGATCGGCGGCTCCACCGTGCCGAGCGCGGCGAACATCCAGGCGATCGCGCGTGCCCGGGCTGTCTGCCCCGCAGGCAGCAGACCCGCATGCCGCTCTGCGATATGGAGCACGATGGCCCCCGACTCGAACAGGACGAGATCGCCGTCCTCATAGGTCGGGATCTGCCCAAAGGGATGCCGTGCGAGATGCGGGGCCTCCTTCATTTCGCGGAAGGAGAGGAGACGAACCTCGTAGGGCTGGCCCACCTCTTCGAGCGCCCAGCGGACGCGCATGTCGCGAGCCAAGCCTCTGCCACGGTCGGGGGAGGACGCGAAGGCCGTGATGATCGGGGGCATCGAAGTTCTCCTGGCGGGGCGCGACGCTCTCCTGCGTCACCGAACTGATAACTGCGGCTTCTGCTTCTGGCCCAGCTCGCGCTATCCGGCCACGGCCATCGGCTCCGGACTCCCGAACGCGCCCGCCAGTCGGGCCAGCGCACCCATTTCGCCTTCGATCTTCAGCGACCCATCCGCCAGCGCCGCCTCGACCGGCTTGCCGGCATAGAGCACGGGGAGGAGCGCGTTCTGGTTGCCGGAGACCACGCAGGCGGGATCGGCGTTGCGCCCCGGCTCCACGGACAACGTCCCGTCCTCCACCCGGACGGCGAAGTCGCCGTCAGGCAGCCGCAGGTCCACCGCCACGCGCAAGCTGCCTGCTTTCGCCTCGTCGAACATGCTGCCCAGCGACAGCAT
>CADCUU010000288.1 GCA_902805995.1 uncultured Rubellimicrobium sp. | reverse complement strand
AAGGCGGCGGAGGCCATCCAGCCGGCGGCGATGGCAAGGGCGAGGGCCAGGAGGCCGTAAAGGAAGGGGTGGTCCTGCGACATGACGAAGAGCCAGCGCTCGATTCCCGTCTTGCGGACGAAGATGGTCGTCTCGAACTGGTCCACGACCCGTCCGTCGCGGGTGAGGAAGATGCGGGTGGCGTAGTCGCCCTCCGTCAGGTTCGCGGGCAGGCCCATCTGCGCGCGGAACAGCGTCTCCTCCACGAAGACGACGCGGCCTTCGAGCATGCGGTAATGGCCCTCCTGCTCGCGCATGCGGATCAGGGCGTCGACGTAGTCCTCGCGGTCGGGAACCTCGTTGCCGATGGCACGGATGGCCTGGGGGATGGTGATCGAGTGGCGGAGGTCCTCCGTCTTGGTCAGGGTCGCCGCCAGCGGGCCGGAGGTGGCGACGGCGTAGAAGGACGGCGCGGCATCGACCGACACGGCCGAGGTGTTGACCCAGATGCCCATGCGCCGTTCCGCGAGCCGGACCCGGAGCGGCTGGAGCGGGCCCGAGACGGTGATGATCACATGGAGGGGGGAGGCGCCCTCCTCCGCGGGCTCGGTCCGCTTGACGGCGCCGAAGACGAGGATGTCGGAGCCGTCGAAGGTCGCGGTGATGGCGACCTGGTTGGAGCTGAGGCCCAGCACGATCTCCTCCGTCCGCGCGGGGAGGGCGGCGAGGAGGAGGACCAGCAGCAGGAGGAGCCGCCTCATCCGACCGGCTCGAGCGAGTAGAGGTCGTCGGGGGGCAGCACGAGGTCCACGGCGAGCTGGAGGCAGACGCCCAGGACCAGGATCGCGAGGAGGAGGCGCAGCATCTCGGGCTTCAGGCGCGTGCCGATCTGGGCGCCGATCTGGGCGCCGATCACGCCGCCGCCGATGAGGAGGAGCGCCAGAACCACGTCCACCGTCTGGTTCGTGACGGCGTGAAGGAGTGTCGTGAAGGCGGTGAGGAAGATGATCTGGAAGGTCGAGGTCCCGATCACGACCTTGGTGGGCATGCCCAGGAGGTAGATCATCGCGGGGATCAGGATGAAGCCGCCGCCCACGCCCATGATCGCGGACAGGAGCCCCACGAGGAGGCCCACGCCGATGGGCGGCAGGACCGAGATGTAGAGGCCCGAGACGCGGAAGCGCGACTTGAAGGGCAGGGAATGGACCCAGCCGTGGCGCTTGCGCTGGCGGACGACGCCGGTGCGGGCGTGCCAGTTGGCGCGGACGCTTTCCCAGAACATCAGGCCGCCCACGATCCCGAGGAAGACGACATAGCAGAGCTTGACCAGCAGATCGACCTGGCCCTGCGCCTTGAGGTAGTTGAAGGCCATCACCCCAAGCGCCGAGCCCAGGAGGCCCCCCAGGAGCAGGACGGTGCCCATCCACATGTCCACCGTGCGCCGCCGGAGGTGCGCGAGCAGCGCCGAGAAGGACGAGGCGACGATCTGGTTCGCGGAGGTGGCGACCGCCACGGCCGGAGGGATCCCCACGAGGAACAGGAGCGGCGTGATCAGGAAGCCCCCGCCCACGCCGAACATGCCCGACAGGAGCCCGACAAGGCCGCCGAGACCCAGGAGCAGGAAGGCGTTGACCGAAACCTCGGCGATGGGGAGGTAGATCTGCATGGGAGTCCCCGCGGTTCCTCCACTCAACAGGGGGATGTGTGGAAATCCAATGACGTCACGGGCGTCAGGCGCGAAAAATTCCGTGAGACGGAGGTTCGCGCCACAGAAGGGTGGCGCTAGACCCCGTCCCGCAGGAACCGTCGCAGGATCTTCTCGAGCTTGGCGGCGCCGAGCGGGGCCATGGCCTTGGTGTGCTCGTGGCTGATGTTCTCGGCCGACATGCCGGCGGCCATGTTCGTGAGGACCGACACGGCGGCCACGCGCAGGCCCAGGAAGCGGGCGAGGATCACCTCCGGCACGGTCGACATGCCCACGGCGTCGGCGCCGAGAGTGCGGATGGCGCGGATCTCGGCCGGCGTCTCGAACGACGGGCCGGAATACCAGGCATAGACGCCTTCATGGAGGTGGACGCCCTCAGCGGCAGCGGCGTCGCGGAGCCCTGCGCGGAGGGCGGGATCATGCGCCTCGGTCATGGGGACGAAGCGGGCGTCGGTGCGCTCTCCGATCAGGGGGTTGAGGCCGGAGAAGTTGATGTGGTCCGACAGCAGCATGACGGACCCGGTGGGCATGTCGGTCCGGAGCGAGCCCGCGGCGTTGGTCAGGATCAGGGACTCGGCGCCGAGGGCCTTGAGCACCTCCAGCGGCAGTCGCATCGCGGCGGGGTTGCCGGATTCGTAGTAGTGCGCCCGGCCCCCGAAGGCGGCGACTCGGACCCCCTCCAGGGTGCCGACCACGAGGTTGGGGTTGTGACCCGACACGCCTGCATGGGGAAAGCCCGGCAGGTCGGCGTAGGGGATCGCCGTCCCCTCCACCTGCCCGGCGATGTGGCCGAGGCCCGAGCCCAGAATCAGGCCCATCCGCACGGGCTCGAGGCCCGCGCGGTCGCGGATCAGGGCGGCGAGGTCGTGGGCGGTCATCAGCGTTCCTTCACGTAGGGCTCTCCGCCGGCGCGGGGCGGGATGGCGCGGCCGACGAAGCCCGCGAGGATCACGACCGTCAGGATGTAGGGCAGCGCGTCGAGGAACTGGGTCTGGATGCGCAGGCCGACGGTTTGCTCAAAGATCGCGGGGCGGAGCGCGAGGGCCTGGAGGAAGCCGAACAGCAGGCAGGCCCACATGGCCGCGACGGGGCGCCACTTGGCGAAGATGAGAGCGGCGAGCGCGATGTAGCCACGCCCCGCCGTCATGTCGCGGATGAAGCCCGCCGCAGGCTCCGCCGTCGAGAGCTGGGCCCCTGCAAGCGCGCAGAGGAGGCCCGCGATGCCCACGGCGGCAAAGCGCAGCCGCGGGACCGAGATGCCGGCGGTGTCCACCGCGGCAGGGTTTTCACCCACGGCGCGCAGGCGCAGGCCGAAGCGGGTGCGGTAGAGCACCCACCACGACACGGGCACCGCCAGCGCCGCGATGTAGGTGATGATCGAATGGCCCGAGATCACGTCCGCGAGGAAGGTTCCCAGGAAGGGGATGTCGCGCAGTTCGGCGAAGAAGGGCAGGTCGAGCTGCTCGAAGCGCTGCCCCTGGCCGAGTTGCGGCGTGCGGCCCCCTTCGGCGAAGAAGTACTGCCCCAGCACGACGGTCAGGCCCGCCGCGAGGAAGTTGATCGCCACCCCGGAGATGAGCTGGTTGCCCCGGAAGGTGATGGAGGCGACGCCGTGGATCGCAGACAGGGTCAGGGAACCCATGATCCCCACGAGGAGGCCGAGCCAGACCGATCCTGTCACGGCCGCGACGGCGGCGGCGGCAAAGGCCGAGACGAGCATTTTCCCCTCAAGGCCGATGTCGAAGATGCCCGCGCGTTCGCTGAACAGCCCTGCGAGGCACGCCAGCAAGAGCGGCGTCGCGAGCCGGATGGTCGAGTCGAGAAGCTGGAGGAGGGTGGTCCAGTCCATGCTCACTCCGCAGGGGTGGTGGTGGAGGTGGGAGCGGGCGCGGGACCCGGCGCGTGAAGCGTGGGCCCGGGCGGCGAGACGGGGGGCTGGGCGCGGCGTCGGCGGAAGAGCCCCTCGATCATCATGCGGACCATGTTGTCGAGGGCGCCCGTGAACATGATGACGAGCGCCTGGATCACGAGGATCATCTCGCGCGGGATGCCCAGGGTGAACTGAAGCTCCCCCCCGCCCTGGTAGAGCACGCCGAAGAGGATGGCCGCGATGAACACGACCAGCGGG
>CADCUU010000287.1 GCA_902805995.1 uncultured Rubellimicrobium sp. | reverse complement strand
TGCGCTTCACCCTGGCCGCGATGGCCGCCATGGGCCGCGACCTCCGCCTCTCCACGGCCCGCATCGCCGGCTACCGCAACTTCGGCACCAAGCTCTGGAACGCCCACCGCTTCGCGGAGATGAACGGCGTCTTCCAGGCCCCCCGCACGGACGGCATCCCCCAGGCCACCGCCCCCGTGAACCGCTGGATCATCGGGGAAACGGCCCGCATCCGCGAGGAAGTGGACGCCGCCCTCGACGCCTTCCGCTTCGACGGCGCCGCACAGGCGCTCCACGCCTTCGTCTGGGGCGTGGTCTGCGACTGGTACGTCGAATTCTCCAAGCCCCTCCTGTCGGGCACCGACGAGGCGCTGAAGCTTGAGACGCAGCAGGTCATGGCCTGGGTCCTCGACCAGTGCCTGATCCTGATGCACCCCTTCATGCCCTTCATCACCGAGGATCTGTGGGGCTCCACAGCCCAGCGCACAAAGCTCCTCGCCCACGCCGACTGGCCGACCTACACCGCCCAAGACCTCGTGGACACAGGGGCAGAGGCTGAACTCCGCTGGACTATCGCGCTGATCGAGGGCGTCCGCTCCGCCCGCGCCCAGCTCAACGTCCCTGCAGGCCTCACCGTCCCCGTGGTGATGACCGAGGCCGACGAGCCCGCCCGCCAGGCCCTCGCCCGCAACGCCACCCTCATCCAGCGCCTCGCAAGGATCGAGGAGCCCACCGAAGGCCAGGCCCCCCGCGGCTCCATCACGGTCGCCACCCCCGGCGCGACCTTCGCCCTGCCGCTCGAAGGCCTGATCGACATCAAGGCCGAGATCGCCCGCATGACCAAGGGCGCCGACAAGGCCGCCAAGGAGGCGCAGGCCCTGCGCGGACGCCTCGGCAACCCCCGCTTCGTCGAATCCGCCGCCGAGGAGGTGGTCGAGGAAGCCCGCGAGAACCTGAGCCTGCGTGAGGCCGAGGAGGCGCAGCTCCGCGCCGCCCTTGCCCGCCTTTCCGAACTCGCCTGACCCCCCGCCGGGCGCCTCCAACCCGGGGCGCTCGGCAACTTCCTGCGGACGCACGAAAGGTTCGCTCGCAATTCCTGAGGCGCGCCTAACTCCCTGTCACCGCGATCCGCGGCATCTAGGGAGGAATCCAGATGCGAATTCTTATTGGTACCCTGTTGGCCTCCACGGCCCTCGCCCTGCCGGCTTTCGCGCAGGACACGCCGATGGACTACACGACCGCCACCTGCGCCGACTTCATGATGCTGACCTCGGACAACCAGCTGATGGCCATGCAGGAAATGCAGACCATGGGCGCGACGGGCACGGACACGGCGGCCGCCGCGACCGGAACCGATGCCGCCGCCGCAGGCACTGACACTGCCGCCGCGGCCGGCACGGACACGGGCGCCGCCTCGACCGACGCGGCCGCGACCGACACGGCGACCGCCGATGCGGGTGCCGCCTCGACCGACACCGGCGCCGCTGCCACCGGAACGGAGACCGCGACGGCTGACGCTGGCGCCACCGCCGACACCGGAGCCGCCGCCACCGGCACGGGAACCGAGACGGTCACCGCCGAGGCGGGCGCCGCTTCCGGAACCGAAGGAGCCACGACCGGCGACGTCACTGGCACGGAGATGACCTCGGCCGAAACCGGCACCGCCTCGGCGACCGGCACCGAAGACCCGATGCTCACGGCGATCCTGGCCGCCTGCGAAGGCACGCCGGACATGATGATCTCCGACGCGATGGCCCAGGCCCAGACCGGCATGGGCGCCGCGGGCGGTGCTGACGCCACCACCACGGCCCAGTAACCTGGTCCATCTGGCAAAGGCGCTCCGGCGCCTTTGCCACCCCATCTGCCCGCCGACCCAGAACCGCTTGCCCCTGAACCACTCGACCCCGAACCCCTCGGCCCAGAGCAGCCCAGCCTGGAGCCCCCGGCCCAGAGCTACCCGGCCTCGAAACACGCGGCTCCGACTGCTCCAGCCCAACACCCCCACCAGAGCGATGCGCGACCCCCGGACTCACCGTTCGTTGGGGTAACGACCCGTTAACCTCGGCCTGTCATCTTCTCCCTCAGAAGCACCACCCCACACCCCCATCCCGGCCCGTCCAACACCTCACAGCAGGAGGACGCCAGCGTCGGAATGGCAGGTTACGGCTGACCGCTTCCCCGCCGCGGCCCCGGACGGCCAGCCGCGCTACGGGCCTACCATGACCGTCCAAGCCCGGGGCTCTGCACGCAGAGAAAGGCTCCCCGCGCGAGAGCTCCTTGAACGGCAGGCGCGGGCCCCCTGCCACCTGGGAGGCGATCACCTTTGCGGACGCAACCGTCCCAAAGGCCGCCGCAAAGACCCAGCCGCCCCGCGTCGCGCACGCGTCGCCCGCCCATGGAGCAACTCTATCAGCGCGAACCCATCACGCCGAACCACACCCAATCCCGCGCAGCGCGACCGACCTAAGCCGCGCGCCCCGAACCCCCTCAGGCCACCGCCTGCAACCGCGCCTTGGGCGCGATCCCCAGCGCCAGGCACACATCCCGCGTCAGCCCCGGCTTGTTGAGCGTGTAGAAGTGGAGATGCTCCACCCCTCCCTCCACCAGCCGGTCGCAGAGCGAGGTCGCCGTCGCCAGCGCCAGAAGCTCCGTCGTCCCGTCCCGCTCCGCATGCTCGAACGCGAGCGCCGTCGTCGCCGGGATCTCGGTCCCGCAGCGCGCCGACAGCCGCGCCACCCCCGCCCAGCTTTCCACCGGCAGGATGCCCGGAATGATCGGCGCGGTGATCCCCGCCTTCACGCAGTCGTCGCGGAAGCGAAAGAACGTCTCGGGCCTGAAGAAGAACTGCGTGATGGCCGACGACGCCCCCGCATCGATCTTGCGCTTCAGGAACTCGATATCCGCCCGCGCCGACCCCGCCTCCGGGTGCTTCTCCGGATAGGCCCCCACACGGATGCGGAACTTGCCCGTCCGCGCCAGCGCCTCCACCAGTTCCACCGACGACCCAAAGCCCTCGCCATGCGCCCGGAACCCGTCCGAGCCCTTCGGCGGATCGCCCCGCAGCGCCACGATCTCCGTCACGCCCACCGCCGCATAGCCCTCCGCGATGGCCATGGTCTCCTCGCGGGACGCGTCCACGCAGGTCAGATGCGCCGCCACCGTGAGGCCGGAGGTCTTGTGGATCGTCGCCACCGCCTCATGCGTCAGCTGCCGCGTCGTCCCGCCCGCCCCATAGGTCACCGACACGAACTCCGGCCCCAGCGGCCCCAGCACGTTCACGCAATCCCAAAGCCGGAACGACCCTTCCAGGTTCTTGGGCGGAAAAAACTCAAAGCTGACGGTGGTGCGGGTCATGACGGCTCCTTGGGCTGTACCCCCATTGTAGGTGCAGCCCTGATATGAGACAAATTCATAATCCTCACAAAGATCATGAGCCCGGTTTGCACATCGAGTTCCGCCACCTTCGCACCATCCAGGCGATCCACGACACGGGCTCCCTTGCCGCCGCCGCGGACAGCCTCGGCCTGACCCAATCCGCCCTGTCCCACCAGATCCGGGGGATCGAGGATCAGGCCGGCGCGCCCCTCTTCGTCCGCGCCACCAAGCCGCTGAAGCTCTCCCCCGCGGGCCTCCGCCTCCTCGCCGCCGCCCGCGCGATCCTCCCCCAGGTCGCCGCGCTGGAGGCCGAGTTCGCCAATCTGGAGGCGGGCAGGGCAGGGCGGATGCACGTCGCCATCGAATGCCACGCCTGCTTCGAATGGCTCCTCCCCGTGCTGAACCAGTTCCGCATGGCCTGGCCCGAGGTGGACATCGACATCCGCCCCGGCTTGGCCTTCGACGCGC
>CADCUU010000286.1 GCA_902805995.1 uncultured Rubellimicrobium sp. | reverse complement strand
CGGGTGGGTTCCAGCCGGTTTGAAGAAAGTTAACAGGGTGCGCGACGGGGTGCGCAGACCCGTCGCGCCGACCGTTTCGGCGGCCCCTGGATTCCCGCCCCGGACGAGATAACCTCCTGTTGTCGTTCAAGCATGCGGGGTGGCCCGCCAGGAGAAACCTGCCATGAAGATCCATGCGATCGCCCTCGTGACCGTTCTGTGTTCCGGTTCGGCTTGGGCGCAGGAGGCGCCGGTGGGGGATGCGGCGGCGGGGGAGGAGCACTTCGGGCGGCAGTGCGTGGCCTGCCATGTGGTGCAGGACGCGGCCGGTGAGGTTCTGGCGGGGCGCAACGCCCGGGTGGGGCCCAACCTCTACGGCGTGATCGGGCGCGTGGCGGGGTCGGTGGAGGACTACGACTACAGCGAGCTGATGGAAACCTATGGCGCCACGGGCGCGGTCTGGGAGGAGGCGAACTTCGTGGCCTATGTCCAGGACCCCACGGGCTTCCTGCGCGAGGCCACGGGCGAGACCTCGGGCCGCAGCAAGATGGCCTATCAGGTCCGCGACGAGCAGGAGGCGCATGACCTCTATGCCTACCTCGCCACCTTCTCGCCCGAAGGCGGGGCAGCTGCGGAGGGGGAGGCCGCAACGGAGTGAGGCCCCGCCACGGCCGCGACACTGGCTGCGCAACATGATCGTCTACTCCGACCGGCAGAGGAGCGAAGACCCCCGCATCCTCCTGGAGCGGCTGCTCCGGGGGTTGGGCGGCTCGTCGCCTGACGCTTCGGCTCTCCTGATCGAGGCGGGGATGCTCGAGGCGGGGGTCGTGGACGCGGTCTCTCCCTCCGAGGATTGCGGAGATGGTCTGCCCGCGCGTCTTGGGGCGGCGATGCTGCACCTTGCCCTTGCCGCTCGGGGCGACCGGGGGCACCTCGCCTCTGCCCCAAACCTATTCGCGGATGTCGCGCCCCATCTGCCGCCAGGGCCGGTCGCGGTGTCCGAGCCGGAGGGCTTTGCCTTCTACGCCCTTTATCCCGAAACCTACGCGGGGGCCGCGCGGCGTTTCCTGGAGGCTGAAAGGCCCGAGAGTACGGTTGTCGTGGGGCTGCGCAGCATCGGGACGACGCTGTCGGCGGTGGTCGCGGCGGAGCTTGTGGCGGCGGGCATCCCGACCGAGCGCTTCACCGTCCGTCCCCGGGGCCACCCCTGGGACCGGGAATTGCGATTGTCCCCGGACCTCGCGGCGAATCTGGCGAGCGCCCAGCATGTCCTGGTGGTGGACGAAGGGCCGGGGATCAGCGGCACCTCCTTCGCCTGCGTGGCCGAGGCGGCGCTGGCGGCGGGCGTGCCGGGAGGGCGCATCCACCTGTTCCCGAGTTGGAACTGCGACGGATCGGGGCTGAGGTCCGAGCGGGCGCGGGCGATCTGGCCGCAGGTGAAGCGCTGGACCGTGTCCTATGAGGAGACCTTCCTCGACTCGGGGCGGCTCGCGGCCAACTGGGGCGGGGGCACGCTGCGGGACCTGTCGGGCGGGCTCTGGCGAGGGGCGGCCTACCCGGACGAGGCACGCTGGCCCGCCGTGCAGCCCCAGCACGAACGGCGGAAATACCTGCTGGAGCAGGAGGACGGGACGCGTCTCCTGCTGAAGTTTGTGGGACTCGGGGAGCGCGGGCACAGGATGCTCGCCCGGGCGGAGCGGCAAGCGGCGGCTGGGCTCGCGCCCCCGGTCCACGGGCTGCGGGACGGGGTGCTGGCTTTGGGCTGGCTGGACGGGAGCCCGGCGGACGCCAAGGGCAGATGGGGACTGGCCCAACGCCCCGCCAAAGGTGATGCAGCGGTCTGGACCGGGGCAATGGCGCGGCATCTTGCCCACTTGGTCGCCGAGCCGATGGGGCCCGAGCGCCTGGAGCCGGTGCGCTTCGACGACATCCTGGCCATGACCCGGCTCAACGTCGCCGAGGGCTTGGGCGAGGACGAGGTGGGGAGCACCGTGTGGATGGACCGTATGCGGTCGGCGGTGGAGGCACGGCCCGCCGTCGCGGTGGACGGGCGCATGCTGCCCCATGAATGGCTATGGACGGCGGAGGGCCCCCGGAAATGCGACGGGCTCGACCACCACGACGACCACTTCTGGCCCGGCACGCAGGACATCGCCTGGGACCTTGCGGGGGCGATGGTGGAATGGGGCTTTGACGCCGAAACGCGGGAGCAACTCCTCGCAGGGTTCGAGGCCCTGACCGGCGACCTCGGCGCGCGACAGGTTCTGCCCTTCCACGAGGCCGCCTACCTCGCTTGGCGGCTCGGCTACACCTCCCTCGCGGCTGAGACCTTGGGCGACAGCGACGACGGCCAGCGGATGGCGCGGGATCGCGACGTCTATGCGGACCTTCTGCGGGCCGCGCTGGAGCGGGGCGGCGCATGAGCCCGTTTCCGCCCCATGTCCGGCTCGTGATCTTTGACGCCGACAACACGCTGCGCCGCGTGACGGTGCCCGGACGGGTCTGCCCCTGGGGCCCCGACGAGTGGGAGCCCCTACCCGGCATTCGCGAGGCCTTGGCGGGTGTGGCTTGGGGCGAGGGGGGCCTGCGGCTCGCGATGGCCTCGAACCAGGACCAGGTCTTCTACGGGCACCTGACGGCCGGCATGGCGCGCCGGCTCCTCATGGACGCGGCGGAAGCGGCGACGGGGCACCGGCCCGAGGAGGGCGCGGTGCGCTTCTGCGCCCATGCGATGGACGCGGGCTGCGCCTGCCGCAAGCCCGCGCCGGGCCTGCTGGAGCAGGCGATGGCCCACCATGGAATCGGCCCTGACCAGACGCTGTTCGTCGGCGATGCCGAGGTGGATCGGGAGGCCGCCGCCCATGCGGGCGTGGCCTTCCTCCACGTAGACGAGCTTCTGGGTCAGGCCTCCTTGGGCTCGGGCTCGTCGTCGCACCAGAAGACCTGAACGCTCTGCCAGCCGAGCGTGGCGGTCGCCTCCGCAGGTTCGTCGCAGGCGACGCGGTCGCGCGCGGTGTCGATGCGCAGGGTCCATGTTCCTTCGGGAAGGACAAAGTCGGCCTCGTCCCCGGCATTGAGGAGCAGGAGAAGGCGCGGCCCTCCCGGCAGCCTCAGGTCGGCGCCAAAGGCCCGCAGCCCGCCGTCCTGCCAGTCCTCGGTCGTCATCTCGCGACCTGCGGGATGGAGCCAGCGCACGGCGGGGCCGTCGTCCACCACGTCCTCCACCCCCTTGGCGAAGCGGAGCCGCGCGAGCCGGGCCTCGCGCCGGAAGGCCGCGAGGTCACGGACCGCGGACAGGAGCCCCTCGCGCGGAGACGACCAGTCGATCCAGGCCGTCTCGTTATCCTGGGCGTAGGCGTTGTTGTTGCCCTCCTGCGTCTGCCCCATCTCGTCCCCCGCGAGCAGCATGGGGACGCCCTGGCTCAGCAGCAGCGTGGCCAGCATGGCGCGGGCGCGACGCTCGCGGCTGGCGAGGATGCGCGGGTCGTCGGATGGCCCCTCCACGCCCATGTTGTCGGACAGGTTGTTGCCGTGGCCGTCGCGGTTGCCCTCGCCGTTGGCCTCGTTGTGCTTGGCGTTGAAGCTGACCGTGTCCCAGAGCGTGAAGCCGTCATGCGCCGCCACGAAGTTGACCGAGGACGACGCGGGGCGGTGCGAGTGGTTGAACTGCACGGGCGAGCCCAGGAGCCGTTCGGACATTTCCGGGATCCGGCCATCCTTGCGCCAGAAGCTCCGGGTGTCGTCGCGGAACTTGTCGTTCCATTCGCGGAAGGGCCAGGGGAAGCCGCCGACCTGATAGCCCCCCTCGCCCACGTCCCAGGGCTCCGCGATGAGCTTCACTCGG
>CADCUU010000285.1 GCA_902805995.1 uncultured Rubellimicrobium sp. | reverse complement strand
GAGGCCGATCTCGCCTGCCGCCGCCTCCAATCCCGCGGCACCACCTGCTTCATGGTCGGCACGGAGGAGTGAGGTCCGTTTAGAAAACCGTCCGGGGGACGGTTTTCAGGACCGAACGCCCGGCCCTGGGGCCGGGCTGGCGCGCCACAGGCGAAACACCAAGGGGGCCAATAGGCCCCCTATCCTATTTCCAATCTGATCCAACCGCCCGGCTCCTTGGCGTCTCGAAGTTGGGACATGATGGGCAGCCCACGCCAAACCGCTTCGCGTTACGACGCCGTGGACACCCCCCAGAAGCAGGACACGCCGGGCCAAGCCGACCACTTGGCCGCGGCCAGAGTCCGCGCTCTGCCCCCCTCCCCTACTCCGCCGCCTGCGCCACCGGGAACGCCGCCGCCATCAGGGTCCGGGTGTACTCCGTCCGGGGGTTGCCAAAGACCGCCTCGGCCGGCCCCGCCTCCACCACGTCGCCGTCCTTCATCACCATGACCCGGTGCGCCATGGCGCGAATCACCTTCAGGTCGTGGCTGATGAACAGGAACGCAAGCCCGTGCTTCTGCTGGAGCCCCCGGAGAAGCTGCACGATCTGCACCTGCACCGTCATGTCGAGCGCCGAAGTCGGCTCGTCCAGCACCATGAGCTTCGGCTTCAGGATCAGCGCCCTCGCAATGGCGATCCGCTGCCTCTGCCCGCCCGAGAATTCGTGCGGGTAGCGGTCCATCGTCACGGGGTCGAGGCCCACCTCCCGCATCGCCTCGGTCACCATGGACCGGCGGTCGCGCCCGGGCTCCAGCCCATGCACGCCCAGCCCTTCGGCAATGATCTCGCCCACCGTCATGCGCGGCGACAGCGAACCATAGGGGTCCTGGAAAACGATCTGCATATCCTTGCGGATGCGCCGCAGGGCCTGCCGGTCCCTCGACCGCCGGGTCATGCCCCACGCGGCAAACGCCGTCCCGATCACGCCCCCGGTCGCGCCGGTCATGACATCGTCCCCGGCCCGCCGCGCGTCTTCGTCCACCTCCTCGGTGGACCGCGCCTGGCTGGTGATGTCCTGCCCCAGAAAGACGATGCGCCCCTCCGACCGGATCAGCCGCGTAATGGCGAGGGCGAGCGTCGTCTTCCCAGACCCCGATTCGCCCACGATCCCCAGCGTCTCGCCCGCCCGCACCTCCAGCGTCGCGTCGTTGACGGCCTTCACATGCCCCACGGTCCGCTTAAGCAGCCCCCGCTGGATCGGGAACCAGATCCGCAAGTTCCGCGTCGCGGCCACGACGGGCGCATGGGCCGGCACCGGCTGCGGCAACCCCGTCTGCTCGGCGGCGAGGAGCTTCCGCGTATAGGGATGGCGCGGATTCGCGAATATCTCCGCCGCGGGCCCCTGCTCCACGATCAGCCCGTTCTGCATCACGCAGACCCGGTCGGCGATCTTCCTCACGATCCCCAAGTCATGGGTGATGAAGAGCATCGACAGCCCTTCCTTGCGCTTCAGGTCCGCCAGCAGGTCCAGGATCTGCGCCTGAATCGTCACGTCGAGAGCCGTGGTGGGCTCATCCGCGATAAGAAGCTCCGGCCCGTTCGCCAGCGCCATGGCGATCATGACCCGCTGCCGCTGCCCGCCCGACAACTGGTGCGGATAGGCCCCGAGCCGCGATTCGGGGTTGCGGATGCCCACCCGGGTCAGAAGCTCCAGGATGCGCCCGCGCACCTTGTCGCCCCGCAGCCCCTGGTGAAGCTCGATCGACTCGGTCAGCTGCGTCTCGATGGTGTGGAGCGGGTTCAGCGACGTCATCGGCTCCTGAAAGATGAAGCTGATGTCGTTGCCCCGCACCCGCATCAGTTCGCGCTCCGGCGCGCCGACCATCTCCTGGCCCATGTAGCGCACGGACCCGTCCACTAGCGCGTTGTCCCCCAGAAGCTGCACCGTGGACAGCGCCGAGACGGACTTGCCCGACCCCGACTCGCCCA
This sequence comes from uncultured Rubellimicrobium sp., assembly GCA_902805995.1. Classification (GTDB taxonomy): domain Bacteria; phylum Pseudomonadota; class Alphaproteobacteria; order Rhodobacterales; family Rhodobacteraceae; genus Rubellimicrobium. The sequence goes on along the minus strand of CADCUU010000285.1, from coordinate 11,397 downwards.
CCAGCGCAACCGTCTCCCCCCGGTTCACGGCGAAGGACACGCCCTTGACGGCATGGACTGCCCCTCCCTCCTGCCGGAAGCGGACATGAAGGTCGCGGACGGACAGGACGGGCTCGGCCCCCGGCCCGCGTGACGGCTCACTCATCGGAAGGTCTTCCTCGGGTCAAAGGCGTCGCGCACGCCCTCGAAGATGAACACCAGCAGCGTGAGCATGATCGCGAAGGTGAAGAAGGCGGTGAACGCGAGCCAGGGCGCCTGGAGGTTCTGCTTGGCCTGCAAGCTCAACTCCCCCAGGGACGGCGCCGAGGACGGCAGCCCGTAGCCCAGGAAGTCGAGGCTCGCCAGCGTCCCGATGGCGCCGGTCACAAGGAAGGGGAGCATCGTGACGGTCGCGACCATGGCGTTGGGCAGCAGGTGGCGGAACATGATCGTCGCGTTCGACACCCCCAGCGCCCGAGCCGCGCGCACGTATTCGAAGTTGCGCGCCCGCAGGAACTCGGCCCGCACCACGCCCACCAGCGCCGGCCAGCCGAACAGGATCGTCAGCCCCACGAGCAGCCAGAAACTTCGCCCCAGGATCGCGAAGACGATGATGATGACATAGAGCGACGGCGTCCCCGACCATATCTCGATAAAGCGCTGGAGCATGAGGTCGGTCCAGCCGCCGAAGTAGCCCTGCACCGCGCCCGCCACGATCCCGACCAGCGACGCCGCCGCTGTCACGATCAGCGCGAACAGGATCGACAGCCGGAATCCGTAGATCACCCGCGCCACCACGTCGCGCTTGGTGTCGTCGGTCCCCAGCCAGTTGGTCCCGTCAGGCGGCGACGGCGCCACGCCCCGCACATCCACGATGGTGTCGAACGAATACGGGATGGGCGGCCAGAGCATCCAGCCCTTCTGGAACTCCGGATCCTCGATCGTCCCCGCCCGCGCAGCTTCGATGAACCCGTCCGGATCGTCGATGCAGTCCACCAGTCCCCCCGTTTCGATCAGGCAGCGGACCTCCACGTCGGTATAGGCCGCCTCCGACGGGAAGTCCCCGCCGTAGGACCGCTCCGAGTAGAAGGAGAAGATCGGCATCCGCAGCTCGCCCCGGTAGCTCACCAGGATCGGGCGGTCGTTGGCCAGGAACTCCGCGAACAGCGACAGGATGAACAGCACCCCAAAGATCACGAGGCTCCAGAACGCGCGCCCATTGCGGCGGAAGTTGCGCCAGCGCCGCTGGTTCAGGGGCGACAGCCAGGACCGCCGCCCGGCCATCGGGGCCGGGGGCCCCAAGGGCTCGGACAGGGGCTCGACCGGCGCGGGAACCTGCCCCGGCATGGGCTCGGGAATCAGCGGCGGCTGGATGTTGGAACGCGTGTCGGTCATCCGCGGCTTTCGAAATCATTGCGCGGCCCGGGCCGTCCCGCGCAGGCAAAGGTGAGGGTCAGGCCGGTCATCCGCGGCTCTCGAAATCGATGCGGGGGTCCACCAGGACATAGGTGATGTCCGAGATGATCCCGATGATGAGGCCCAGGAGAGAGAAGGCGAACAGCGTGCCGAAGACGATGGGATAGTCCCGCGCCACCGCCGCCTCAAAGCCGAGCCGCCCCAGCCCGTCGAGCGAGAACAGCGTCTCAATGATCAGGCTCCCCCCGAAGAAGACGCCGATGAACAGCCCCGGGAATCCCGCGATCACGATCAACATCGCATTCCGGAAGACGTGGCCATACAGCACCCGCCGCTCCGACAGGCCCTTGGCGCGGGCGGTCATGACGTACTGCTTCTTGATCTCGTCGAGGAAGCTGTTCTTCGTCAGCAGCGTCAGCGTGGCAAAGCTCGCGATGGTCGAGGCCAGCACCGGCAGCGTGATGTGCCACAGGTAGTCCAGCACCTTCCCCATCGTCGAAAGGTCCTCCCAATTGTCCGAGGTCAGCCCCCGGAGCGGGAAGATCCGCCAGTAGGACCCGCCCGCGAACAGCACGATGAGCATGAGCGCGAACAGGAATCCCGGGATCGCATAGGCCACGATGATCGCGCCCGAGGTCCAGGTGTCGAACGACGTCCCGTCCCGCACGGCCTTCTTGATGCCCAGCGGGATGGAGACGAGATACGCGATCAGCGTGGACCAGAGCCCGAGCGTGATCGACACCGGCATCTTTTCGAGCACGAGGTTCACCACCGTCTCCGACCGGAACCACGACTCGCCGAAGTCGAAACGGACATAGTCCCACATCATCAGCAGGAACCGCTCCAGCGGCGGCTTGTCGAAGCCGAACTGCTGCTCCAGCTGGGCGATGAACTCCGGCGGCAGGCCCCGCGCGCCCAGATAGCCGGAATCCTCCCCGCCACCCGCAGCCTCCCCCGCCTCGCCCCCGCCCCCGGCGATGGTCTCGAAGACGTCGCCCCGGCCCTCCATCTCGGCGATGATCTGCTCGATGGGGCCGCCGGGGACGAACTGCACCAGGGCAAAGTTGATGATCATGATCCCGAGCAGCGTCGGGATCACGAGCAGCAGACGGCGAAGGATATAGGCGCCCAAGGACCCGCGGCCTTACTTGACGGCGCCCGCGGCACGCAGCCGCTCGGCACCTTCGGCGTCGTACCACCAGAAGTCGAGCTCGCCCACGGCATAGGCCGGCAGGGGCTCGGGGTGGTCGTACATGTCGTAATACGCGAGCCAGCTCGTCGGCTTGTACCATTGCGGCACCCAGAAGAGCTTGGCGCGCAGCACCCGGTCCAGCGCCCGAACGGCGGCCCGCATCTCCTCGACCTCATCGGCGTTGGCCACGATGGCGGCCAGCCGGTCGATCGCGGGGTCCTGAAGACCCATCAGGTTGCGGTTGCTTTCCGCGGCACTCTCCGACCCGAACCACTGCTCCAACTCCGTGCCGGGCTCCAGGCTCATCGCGGGGCTTAGGTTCGCCATGTCGAAGTCCGACTCGTCGCGGCGCAGCTGCGCCTGGGACGGGTCCACCATGTCGAGCCGCGCGGCCACGCCCAGCCGCTCCAGATTCTCGATATAGGGCAGGAGCACCCGTTCGAAGGTCGGCTGGGACTCCAGGAACACGACCTCCAGCTCCTCTCCTTCCGCGTTGCGGCGCACCCCGTCGTCGCCCACGACCCAGCCCGCCTCGTCCAGAAGGTCGCTCGCGCGGCGCAGGTTGCCCCGGTCGATGTTCCGCTCCGGAGAGGAGGCAGGCGGCACCACCGCCTCGGCCGTCAAGATCGACGCATCGAGCAGCCCCTCGTCCACCAGCGGCTGGAGGATCGCGATCTCGGCCTCGCTCGGCAGGCCGGTGGCGGACATCTCGGGCTGGTTGGTCCAGAACGAGCTCATGCGCTCATAAAGCCCGTAGAACAGCGTCTCGTTCGACCATTCGAAGTTGAACATGAGGCCCAGCGCTTCGCGGACGCGCGGGTCTTCGAACTTCGGATCGCGGAGGTTGAAGACCCAGGACTGCGAGGCCGGGATGTTGCCGTTCTCGGGCTCTTCCTGCACGACCCAGCCCTGCTCGATCGCCGGAAAGTTGTACTGCGTCGCCCATTGAAGCGAGCTGTTCTCGATCCGGAACGTGTATTCCCCGGCCTTGAACGCCTCGAAGGCCACGTTGGTGTCGTTGAACACCTCGATGCGGATGCGGTCGAAGTTGCTGCGCCCGATGTTGATGGGCAGGTCCGCCCCCCAGTAGTCGGGGTTGCGCGCATAGACCACGCGCCGCCCGTAATCGAAGCTGTCCAGCACATAGGCCCCGGACCCCATCATCGGCTCGTCCGAGGAGCCGTCGAGCCGCTGGCCCGTCCTCTCGAACCAGGCTTGGGACAGGACGGGCAGGCCACCCGCCAGCCCCATGCGGTCTCGCACCGGAGAATCGGGCGCAAAGGTGAACCGGATGCGGGCGGGGTCGAGCACCTCCACCTCCGCGATCATGGCGCCAAAGGCCGCGCGGAACGATTCCAGCCCCTGCTCCATCAGGATGTCGAAGGTGAACTTCACGTCCTCGGCGGTCACCGGCGTGCCATCCGCGAACCGCGCCTCGGGCCGCAGGTTGAAGATCACCCAGGACAGGTCCTCAGGGTATTCCATCGTCGTGCAGATCAGGCAGTAAAGAGAGGTCGGGTCATCCGCCGTGCCGGTCAGGATGGATTCGTGCCCGATGCTCGCCAGCGGGGCCGAGTTGCCCGCCAGAGTGTAGGGGTTGAAGCTGTCGAAGGTCCCGCCCGTCCACTCCGAGATCTCCCCGCCCTTGGGCGCGTCCGGGTTGACGTAGTCGAGATGCTGGAAATCGGCCGCGTATTTTAGCTCGCCGAAGAAGTTGTAGCCATGGGACACGATCGCCCCCGCCTCGACCCCCTCCACCGCAGGCGCCGCTGCTCCGGCAGCCGCCCCCTCGGTCGCCGCCTCCTGCGCAAAGGCCCCCCCGGCCGCGAGGGCCGCCCCAAGGGCCAGCACGCTCAGCCCCATCCACCGGAGGTCGAGAGCGGGGGCCCGTGCGATGGCCAGTGCGGGAGCCTTGGCGCGGTGGCGCGATCCGGTCATCGGGGAAACCTCCTGGTGGGCTATGCGTCCGCCAACTATCGGGCGCATCCCCCGGGATTCAAGCGGCGTTTACGTGAACCGCCGTGAGCCGGACGGACAAAGGGCCGCGCTCCCCCCGGAACGCGGCCCCCAGATCGGCGCGATGTCGGACCGTTCAGCCCGGATTGCCCTGGAGATAGGCGATCAGGTTGGCGCGGTCCTGCGCATCCGAGATGCCGCGGAAGTTCATCTTGGTGCCCGGGACATAGTCCTGCGGCGCCTCAAGGAAGAAGTTCAGGTGCTCGGGCGACCAGACGTCTACGACCTGCTCCAGCGCGCCGGAATAGTCGTAGCCTTCCACTGAGTCCGACGGGCGACCCACGACGCCGGCCAGGGTCGGGCCGGTCTTGTTCTCGCCGGCGGCCAGCGAATGGCAGGCGGCGCAGGGACGGAACTCGCCCTCGCCCGCGGCGGCGTCGGCGCTCGCGAAGGCGGTCTGGAACTCGGCCAAGCGCTCCTCGGCGCTCACTTCGGGCTCGCCCTCGCCCTCACCGCCCTCGACGGGGATGATGTAGGCCTGGTGGACTTCCTCGCCCTCGGCATGCGCCGTCTCGCCGGTCCCGTAGACGACCTGGGCCAGCCAGCCGCCAAGCAGGAAGACCAGCAGCGCGCCGCAGAAGCCGCCGACGATCTTGGTGAGGGTCATCGTGTCGAACATGTCGCGTCTTGTCCCCGAGGCCTGTGTCCGGCGCCACTTACGCGCTTCCGCCTCCCTTCCGCAAGGTGTAGGCGCCCCACGACACAGCGAGCGGGGGTGCGGCATGACCGCGCTGCGACAGCCCGCCGAAAGAAGGAAGTCCGCCATGCCCAGCATCGCCTTCCAGGGAGAGATCGGCGCCTACGGCCATCAGGCCTGCCGGGAGGCGCGTCCGAACTTCGACCCCCTCCCATGCCCCGGCTTCGAGGACGCCCTGGAGGCCGTGCGCTCCGGCGCGGCCGATCTCGGCATGATCGCGGTGGAGAACTCGACCTACGGGCGCGTGGCCGACGTCCACCAGCTCCTGCCCGACAGCGGCCTCCACATCGTGGACGAGGTGTTCCTGCCCGTCCACATCTCCGTCCTGGGCGTCCGGGGCGCGCGCATCGGAGACCTCCGCCGCGTCCGGGGCATGGGGATCCTTCTGGGCCAGGCACGCGGCTTCGTCCGCAGCCACGGCCTCCAGACCCTGGCCTGGTCCGACAACGCCGCCGGCGCCCGCGAGGTGGCCCATCTGGGCGACCCCGCCGAGGGGGCCCTCGCCTCCGAGGTCGCGGCCCAGGCCTACGGCCTCGACGTCCTTGCCCGCGACGTAGAGGACCAGGAGGGCAACACCACCCGCTTCCTTGTCATGTCGCGCGAGGCCGACCTCTCCCGCCGCGGCGACATCGGCATGATGACGAGCCTCGTCTTCCGCGTCCGCAACATCCCCGCCGCGCTCTACAAGGCGCTGGGCGGCTTCGCGACCAACGGCGTGAACGTCACCAAGCTCGAATCCTACCTCGTCGGCGGCGCCTTCCAGGCCGCGCAGTTCTACGCCGAGGTCGAGGGCCACCCCGAAGACCCCGCCCTCGCCCGCGCCCTGGAGGAGCTGCGCTACTTTTCCGACACGGTGCGGCAAATGGGCGTCTACCCCGCCCGCCGCCCCCGCCACGAGGTCTGACCGGGGGCCGACCAGCGGCCGACGCTCAGTCCAGCCGGTCCGCCAGCCAGGCCCGCAACAGGAACGCGGCGATCGCCCCATGGCGCGGCGCGCGGATCTCCGGGTCCTGCCCCATGAAGATCCGCAGCAGCCGCTCCCGCCCGACCCAGAGCGCCGCCTCCAGCTCCTTCGGGTCCACCACGATCTCCTCGCTCAGCGCCTCCCCCCGGCAGCCGAGCATGAGCGACGCGGGAAACGGCCAGGGCTGGCTCGCGAGGTAGCCCACCCGTCCCACGCGCACCCCCGCCTCCTCCCAGACCTCGCGCCGCACCGCGGCCTCCACCGTCTCGCCGGGGTCGATGAACCCCGCGAGGAGCGAGAACATCCCCTCCGGCCAGCCCGGCGACCGCCCCAGCAGCACCCGGTTGCCCCGCGTCACCAGCATGATGACGACGGGGTCCGTGCGCGGGAAATGCTGCCGCCCGCAGGCCGGGCAGTCGCGCCGCCACCCACCCTGGGAGATGACGCTCCGCGCCCCGCAGCCCGCGCAGAAGCCGTGGCTCTCGTGCCAACCCCCCACCGCCTTGGCCATGGCCGCCAGCTCCGCGTCGCGCGGCGACAGCCCGGCCATCACCGACCGCAGCTCGCCCCAGCGCCGCCCCTCCCCGGCGACAGCCTCGCCCGGCACCTCCATGGCCCAGACGCCCTCCCCGTCCCCCTCGCGCCCAAGGAACACCGCCTCGCCCCCCTCCGCGAGCGGGTCGGACAGGCCCAGCCGGGCAAGGCGCGGCGCCTCTTCCCCGCCCTCGACCAGCAGCTCGCCCCGCCGCAGCAGCACGATCCGCGCACCCTCCCGCCCGCGCAGAGCCGCAAGCGCGGCCGGATCGCCCCGCAGCTCCGCGGCGCGATCGAGCCCCGATCCCCCAAAGGTGACAGACTCCGCAGCTTCCATGACGATCACTCCGATCACGAACTTCCAGCTTGCAATTGCAGGCCTTACGATGAATGCAACCCTAAGGTGCGGCGAACGCCGCGCAGGGGACGATGGCATGAAGGACGCTCAGGAAGGGTCAGGGGTTTCCCCGGTGACGGCGCATCTGCGCCTCATCGCCACGACCGACCTTCACGTGCACCTCCTGCCCTACGACTACTACGCCGACCGGCCGCGCCCGGCCACGGGCCTCGCGCAGGCCGCGCACCTGATACGCGCCCTGCGGGACGAGGCCTCGGGCGCCTGCCTCCTTCTCGACAACGGCGACTTCCTCGAAGGCAGCCTCCTGTCCGAGCTCATCGCGGCCGAACGTCGCGCGGTCAGCGGCGGGGCCTCGCATCCGATGATCGCCGCCATGAACGCGCTGGGCTTCGACGCCGGCACGCTGGGCAACCACGAATTCGACCGCGGCTTCCCCTACCTGCGCGCCGTCATGGCCGAGGCCGCCTTTCCCCTCGTCTCCGCCAACCTGCGCGCCGGCGACGGCCCGCCCCTGGCCGACCCCTGGACCCTCCTCCCGAGGGAGGTGCAGGGCTCCGACGGCCAGATCCACGACCTGCGCATCGGCATCCTGGGCCTCGGGCCCCCGCAGACCGCCACCTGGAACGCCCTGACGCTCGACGGCCGGATCGAGACCCAGGACATCGTCGCCGCCGCGCGGGAGGAGGTCCCCCGCCTGCGCGAGGCGGGCGCCGACCTCGTCGTCGCGCTCTGCCACTCCGGCATCGGCGGCGCACGTCCTCTCCCCGGCATGGAGAACGCGGCCCTCCCCCTCGCGGCCGTGCCCGGGGTGGACGCCCTCGTCCTCGGCCACACCCACCTCGTCTTCCCCGACCCTTCCTGGCCAGCCTCGGGCGGCATCGACCCGCAGCGCGGCACGCTCCATGGACGGCCCGCGGTGCAGCCCGGCGCCTTTGGCAGCCATGTGGGCGTGATCGACCTGTGGCTGCGCAAGGACGCGGGCGGCGCCTGGACGGTGGCTGCCCACGCCGTCCGCGCCATCCCGGTGCCCCCCACGACACCCGTGGACCACCGCGTGGCGGCCAGCGTCGCCTCGGCGCACCAGCGCCTCCTCGACCTCGCCCGCAGGCCCATCGGCCGGACCGAGGTGCCTCTCCAGAGCTACTTCTCCCTTGTGGCCCCCTGCGCCGCGCTGGCCGTCGTCGCCGACGCCAAGAGAGAGGAAGCCCGGCGCCTCCTCCAGGGACGGCCCGAGGCCGACCTGCCGATCATCTGCACCGTGACCCCCTTCAAGGCCGGCGGGCGCGCGGGGCCGCGCAACTACATCGACATCCCGCCCGGGCCCCTGGCGCTGCGCCAGGCCGCCGACCTCTACATCCACCCCAACACCTTCTGCCTGCTGGAGATCCGGGGCGACGCCCTGCGCGGCTGGCTCGAACGCAGCGCCGCCCTGTTCCGCACCCTCGTCCCCGGCCAGCCCGACCAGCCGCTCCTCGACCCGGATGTCCCGTCCTACAACTTCGACGTCCTCGACGGGCTGACCTGGGACTTCGACCTCACCCGCCCGCCCCGGACCACCCCCGACGGACGGCTGCGCGATCCCGGCGCGAGCCGCGTACGGAATCTCTGCCACGACGGGCGGCCGGTCAGGGATTCCGACCGCTTCGTCCTCGCCACCAGCAGCTACCGCCTGGGCCTCGGCGGCGGCTTCCTCGCGGTCAGGCAGGCGCGGCTCATCCTGCGCACCCGGATCTCCAACCGCGACATCGTGCTCGCCCATGTCCGCTCCGCCCCTCTTCGCCCCGCCAACCGTCCGGGCTGGGGCTTTGTCCCCGTCCCGGGCGCCACCGCCTGGTTCGACAGCAGCCCGGGCGCCGAGGGCCTTGCCGCCCGGGACCGCACGGTCGAGCCCCTGGACGCTACGGCCGATGGCTTCCTGCGCTTCCGGATGAACCTCTGACCCTCGACAGTCCCCGGCGCCCCCGGCTATCCAGCCCCGACCACACTCCCGGAGGTGCCGCATGGCCGCCCGCTTCGACGCCGTGATCTTCGATCTCGACGGCACGCTGATCGACACCGAGGCGCTCTGCAACACGGCGGGGGCCGAAGCCTGCGCCAATCTGGGCTTCCCCGTGGGCCTCGCCTTCTTCGAAAGCCTCGCGGGGATCGACGACCGCAACCGCGCCCGCCTCATCGAGGAGCATACGGGCGTGACCGTCGAATACACGGGCTTCCTGGCGGAGTGGGACCGCCTCTGCACCCAGCGCTTCGCGGCAGGCATCCCCATCAAGCCCGGCGCGCTGGAGCTTCTGGAGCGCTTGGGCGCGGCGAACATCCCCCTCGCGCTCGCCACCTCCTCCCGCCGGGGCCCCGCGGCGGAAAAGCTCGAAGGCGCGAACCTCCTGCCGCACTTCCGCACGGTCGTCACCTTCGACGACGTGGCGAGCCCCAAGCCCGCCCCCGACGCCTACCTCCTTGCCGCCGAGCGCCTGGGCATCCCGCCCGCCCGCTGCCTGGCCTTCGAGGACAGCGAGACCGGCGCCCGCGCGGCCCATGCGGCGGGCCTCACGGTGGTGCAGGTCCCCGACCTCCACCCGACTCGCGGCGCCCACGCCCACCACGTCGCGCCCACCCTGCTCGAAGGCGCCGCCTGGGCCGGCCTGCTGCCCGACTGAACCGCACAGATCTGAACCGCACAGACCTGAACCGCCCAAGACCGAGCCAGACAGACCTGGCCCCCGAAAACGAAAAACCCCCGGAGCACGGGGCTCCCGGGGGCTTCTGTCACACCAGAGCGGCGTGTGAGCTCAGAGGAGCCCTTCGCGCTGGAGCTTCTTGCGGGCGAGCTTGCGCTGGCGACGGATCGCCTCGGCCTTCTCACGCGCCTTCTTCTCGGACGGCTTCTCGAAATGCTGCTTGAGCTTCATTTCGCGGAACACGCCTTCGCGCTGCAACTTCTTCTTGAGCGCACGGAGCGCTTGGTCGACGTTGTTGTCGCGGACGGAAACCTGCATCGGTATTCACCACCTTTCGGGTTGAGGGTTTCGCATGGCAATGCAGGAGGGCCGCCCTATAGCAAGGGAGGGCCCGGCTGTCCAGTCATGGCCCAAGGGGGAAGACAAGATGATCGACAGCGACCCGGCGACCGACTTCGGCACCGATCCGACCCGCGCGGCGCTCCTGCGCGCGATCCTGCCCCATGTGCCCTTCGACGGCTGGTCGGACCGCGCCTTCGCCAGCGCCGCCCAGGAGGTGGAGGTGACCCTGGCCGAGGCGCGGGCCGCCGCCCCGCGTGGCGCGCTCGACCTCGCGGTGGAATGGCACCGCCAGGGCGACCGTCTCATGCTCGAGGCCCTGCACGCCGCCGACCTGTCCTCCATGAAGATGCGCGACCGCATCGCCTTCGCCCTCAAGGCCCGCATGAGCGCCCTGCCCGAACGCGAGGCCCTGCGCCGCTCCGCCTCGCTCTTCGCGCTGCCCGGCCACGCGGCCCTGGGCGCGCGCCTCCTGTGGGAAACCGCCGACGCGATCTGGACGGCCTTGGGCGACACCTCGCGCGACGGCAACTGGTACTCCAAGCGCGCGACGCTGTCGGCGGTGCTGGCTTCCGTGGTCCTCTACCGGCTGGGCGACGACTCGCCCGACCTCCACCGCACGCGCGCCTTCATCGACCGCCGCATCGACGGCGTCATGGCCTTCGAGAAGTGGAAGGCCGGCGCCCGCGACAACCCCGTCCTGGGCCCCATCGCCCGCCCGCTGGGCTGGATCATGGGCCAGATCCGCGCGCCCTCGCGCCCCTCCGACCTCCCCGGCGGCTGGAAGCCCGAGGAATGATGCGCGCCATCGAGATCAGCCGCCCCGGCGGCCCGGAGGTCCTGACCCCCGCCCAGCGTCCCACCCCGGAGCCCGGCCCGGGCGAGGTCCGCCTCCGTCTCGCCTATGCGGGCGTGAACCGTCCTGACGCGCTCCAGCGCGCGGGCGCCTATGCCCCGCCCCCCGGCGCCTCCGACCTCCCCGGGCTTGAGGGCGCGGGCACCGTCGAAGCCCTGGGCCCCGGCGTCACGGACTGGGCTGTGGGCGACCAGGTCTGCGCCCTCCTCCCTGGCGGCGGCTACGCCGAATACGCCCTGGCCCCCGCCGCCCACTGCCTCCCCGTGCCGCAGGGCCTCTCCCTCGCCGAGGCCGCCGCCCTCCCCGAGACCTTCTTCACGGTCTGGAGCAACGTCTTCATGCGCGGCGGCCTCCGGGGCGGCGAACTCTTC
>CADCUU010000284.1 GCA_902805995.1 uncultured Rubellimicrobium sp. | reverse complement strand
GTCATCGCGCTGTCAGGCCTCGTCTTCCTGTCCGTGGGCTACCGCGTGCTGCCGGTCCGCCGCGTGGCGGGCGCGTCCATGGAAGCGGCCTTTAACATCGAGGAATACTCGACCGAGGCCCGCATCCCCGAGGGCTCCCCCTTCGTGGGCCGCCCCGTGGCCGATCTGGAGGCGCTGGGCGAAGGCGGCGTGCGCGTCACCACCCTGATCCGGGAACGGTTCCGCCGCACCACCCCCCGCCCCGACACGCCGCTGTCGGCAGGCGACGTGCTCCTCATCACGGGTGAGCCCGAGGACCTTGAGCGCGTCGTCGCGCGGGGCGGGCTGCGGCTCGCAGGGGAGGAGGTAGCCGAGGACGAGCCCGAGGGCGACAGCGTTGTGGTCGAGGGCGTCGTCACGGCCGATTCCCCTCTCTTGGGCCAGACTCCGGCCGAGGCGCAGCTTCGCCACCAGCACGGGCTCGGCCTGCTGGCCGTGAGCCGCAGCCATCAGCGCCTGACCCGTCGGCTGAGGCGGCTGCGGCTCGAAGTGGGCGATGTGCTGATCCTCAAGGCGCCGCGGGACCGGCTGGCCGAGGCGCTGGGCGCGCTCCGCATCTTGCCCCTGAGCGAGCGCGACGTGGCGCTGGGCCGCCGCAAGCGGAGCTGGCTTCCTATCCTCATCCTCGCCGGCGCAATGTTCCTCGTGGCGGCGCATCTGGTGCCCGTGGCCGTCGCCTTCGCAGGCGCGGCGGCGCTGATGCTGGTCCTGCGCATCATGACCATGGACGAGGCCTACGAGTCCGTCGAATGGTCCGTGATCGTGCTTCTGGCCGCCCTCATCCCGGTCAGCGGCGCGATCCAGGCCACGGGCGGCACGGACCTGATTGCCGCCGGGCTCGAACGCGTGGCGGGGGCGCTGCCGCCGATTTTGGCGCTGGGCCTCATGATCGTGCTCGCCATGGCGATCACCCCGTTTCTCAACAACGCGGCGACCGTGCTGGTCATGGCCCCCATCGCGGCGAGCCTTGCGGGGCGGCTCGGGCTCAACCCCGATCCGTTCCTGATGGCGGTGGCGGTGGGGTCGGCCTGCGACTTCCTGACCCCCATCGGACACCAGTGCAACACGCTGGTCATGGGACCGGGCGGCTACCGCTTCGGCGACTACTGGAAGCTCGGGCTGCCGCTCTCGTTCCTTGTGGTCATCGTGGGCACGCCCCTCATTGCCGCCGTCTGGGGCCTGGGTCTGCCCGGCTGAGTGCGCTCCTCAGCGCAGGGCGTCCAGAAGCTCCCGCGTGGGCCAGGAATCGGCCGGGAGGCCCAGCCGCGCCTGCTCGGTCCGGACGGCGACCCGCGTCTTGGCCCCAAGGATGCCGTCAGCCTCGCCCACGTCGTGGCCGCGCGCGGTCAGGATCTGTTGCAGGGCCGTCATCTCCTCACCCGTCAGCGCGGGGTCGGGACTCCCGGCCTCGTAGACCGGGGCGCCGGTGATCCGCGTGGCGAAGTAGCCGGCGGTCAGGACATAGGTGAGGCTCTGGTTCCACTCCGTCAGGAGGGAGAAGTTGGGATAGGCGAGGAACAGGGGACCTTTCCGCCCGACGGGTGCCACGAGCGACGCGGGCAGCCCCTGACCGATCCCGCCCGACCGGGGCAGAAGCCCGATCTGGGTCCAGACTTCGGCAGGCGCGGGCTTGTCGAGCCCGGTGGCGCTCCAGTCGAGGCTCGGGTCGACGAGCGTCACTTCCTGCAGCCAGGGCTCCCCCGCCCGCCAGCCCAGGCCCGCCAGCATCCGCGCACCGGAGAGAAGCGCGTCCTCGCTCGACCCCTTGAGGTCGACGACGCCATCCCCGTTGGCGTCCGAGCCGAATTCGAGGATGTCGCGCGGCAGCATCTGGACCTGCCCGATCTCCCCCGCCCAGGCGCCTGTGACACCGGTGTCCCAGCGCCCCTCGGCGTGAAGCTGCATGGCGGCCAGCACCTCGGGCCGGAACAACTCGGGCCTGCGGCAGTCATGGGCCAGCGTCACAAGAGCGTCGGTGGTGTCGAAGTCGCCCTGGACCGCGCCGAAGTCCGTCTCGAAGGCCCAGAAGGCGAGGAGGATGCCGCGCGGCACCCCTAGCTCCGCCTCGATCCGGTCGAAGAGCGCGTCGTGCCGTTCCGCCATCTGGCTCGCGCGGTCCACGCGGTCTTGGCTGATGAGCCGGCGCGAGAAGGTGATGAAGTCGGCTTGGAAGTGCCCCTGCGACCGGTCGGCCTGCAGCACGGACTGGTCCTGCCGCACGCCCGACAGGAAGCTGTCGGCCGACTCCGCCGGGATGCCCTGCGCGACCGCCTCGGCCCGCAGGCCCGCAAGGAAGGCGTTCCAGTCGCCCCCGCAGTCCTGGGCGCTGGCGGGCAGGGCGGCAAGGGCCGCGACGGCGGCAAAGGTCAGGCGCATGAACGTGGTCCCCTTGTGGTCGCCGCTTCATAGGGCGAACCGGGGACCCGCCTCAACCGGACGGGCGGTCACGGTCAGATGATGATCTGCTGGCCCAGCTCGATTACGCGGTTCGTGGGAAGGCGGTAGAAGTCCGTCGCGTTGGCCGCGGACTTGCTCATGGTGATGAACAGCGCTTCCTGCCAGGTGGGCAGGCCCTGCGTCTTGGAGGTGCGGAACGTCCGGCGGTTGAGGAAGAAGGACGTGGACATGATGTCGAACTTCTCCCCCTGCTTGCGGGCCAGGGCGAGGGCCTTGGGGACGTTCGTTTCCTCCATGTAGCCGAAGGTCATGTCGATCCGGCTGAAGCGGTCGGACAGCTTCGTCACCGCCACCCTCTCCCCGTCGGGCACGAAGGGCCGCGTGGCCATGTTCACGCAGACGATCATGTTGCGCTCGTGCAGGACATGGTTGTGCTTGATGTTGTGCATCAGGGCGCCGGGCGCGATGTCGGGGTCCGAAGTCAGGAAGACCGCCGTGCCGGGCACGTCCTGGAGGCGGCTCGACTTGGCCAGCATCTCGATCAGCGCGTCGATGGAGGTGGCGCCCTTGCGGGCCTGCGCCTGCACATGGCGCGTGCCGCGGATCCAGGTCCACATCAGCATGACGGTACCGGCGGCGAACAGGATCGGCACCCAGCCGCCATCCGCCACCTTGAGCACGTTGGCTCCGAGGAAGATCGTCTCGATCAGCAGGATCGGCACCACGATCAACGCCACGAGCCCCGGGTTCCAGCCCCAGGCCCGCAAGAAGACGAAGGCGGCGAGGATGGTTGTGATAACCATATCCCCCGTCACCGCGATGCCATAGGCCGCCGCGAGGTCGGAGGAGGAGCCGAAGACCAGCACCAGCACGAACACCCCGACGGCCAGGATCAGGTTCACCTTGGGCAGGTAGATCTGGCCTTCCTGGGTCTCGGAAGTGTGCAGGATCTCGAGCCGGGGCAGGAGCCCCATCCGCACCGCCTGCTTCATCATCGAGAAGGCGCCCGAGATGACCGCCTGGCTCGCGATCACGGTGGCGAGCATGGCGAGAACAACGAGGGGCAGGAGGCCCCAGGACGGCGCAAGGAGGAAGAAGGGGTTCGACGCCGTCTCCGGATGGGCCAAAACCAGCGCGCCCTGGCCCAGGTAGCTGAGCGTGAGCGCCGGCCAGACGATGGCGGTCCAGGCGAGCCGGATCGGCTTCTTCCCGAAATGCCCAAGGTCGGCGTAAAGTGCCTCGGCCCCCGTGACGGCCAGGAACACCGACCCGAGCACGATCAGCGACGACAGTCCGTTCGTCACCACGAACCCCGCCGCATAGGTCGGGTCGAGGGCCCGCAGGATCGACCAGTCGTCGCCGATATGGATGAGGCCCAGCACGCCCATGGTCA
>CADCUU010000283.1 GCA_902805995.1 uncultured Rubellimicrobium sp. | reverse complement strand
GTAGCGCTCCTCGGCCTCGAAGGCGCGCTTGAGGGCGGATTCGAGTTCGGAGTGCTTGAGGCCGACCTCCTTGAGGAGGCCGGACTCGCCGTCCCCCACGCGGTCGAGAAGGTCGCTCAGGGTCCGGCGGACGGAGCGGAGGAGGTTCAGGGCGTCGGCGAAATGTTGTTCGATCTCCTCGGCTGACGCGAGGAGGGAACCGCGCAGTTGCGGCATGGCTGGTCCTTTCCGGATGTCGGGAGAGGCGCGGACGAGTCGTCACGCGCCGGACCAGGATGCCGGAAAAGGTTTAACCGTTCCTTAGGCCACCGAACGGTGGGGTTAACGGAAGATTGGGGGTGCGAACGGTGGAGTTAACGGGAGGTTAACGGGGCGCGCGCGGGTGGGCTGGGAGGAAGCCGGGGGGCTGCGACGTCGGGGTCGCGGCGAGGCCTAGGGTTCGGGCTGCGCGGGCCGGTCTGTGCGGGCGGGGATGGGCCCGCGCCGGGCTGACTGGCCGATGCTGTAAGGGTTGCTGTCCCAGCAGGGGTTTCACCCGGTCGCAGCGACCCCTCGCCCGCAGGGGCCCCTCGTCGGCAGCGATCACTCGCCTTCGGCGGTCACGTCTTCGGCAGGCTCAGCTTCGTCGTCGGGCGTGTCGGACTCGCCTGCTGCGGCGGCGGCTTCGGCCTCGGCGGCGCGCTGGGCTTCGACTTCGCGCCAGCGGGCGACGTTGGCGTTGTGCTCGGCGAGGGTTTCCGCGAAGGCGTGTCCGCCGGAACCGTCCGCCACGAAGTAGAGGTAATCGGTCGCGTCGGGGTTCAACGCAGCCTGGATCGCGGCGCGTCCCGGAAGCGCGATGGGGCCCGCGGGGAGGCCGTCGAGGACGTAGGTGTTGTAGAGCACCTCGCCGTGAAGCTCGGCCTCGGTCGCGCCGGCGATGTCGGATTCGCGGATGGCACGGTCGAGGAGCCCCTGCCCGCGCGTGATGCCGTAGATGATCGTCGGGTCGAACTGGAGGCGCATCCCCTGCTCGATCCGGTTCACGAGGACGGAGGCCACGACGGCGCGCTCCTCCGGGACGGCGGTTTCCTTTTCCACGATGGAGGCGAGGGTCAGCGCCTCCTCGGGCGTGGCGAGGGGGAGGTCTTCCGCGCGATCTTCCCAGGCCTGGGCGAGGAAGGTTTCCTGCGCGTTCTGCATCTGCTCGATGAGGGAGGCGACCTCGCGGCCGGGCTCGATGGCGTAGCTGTCGGGGGCGAGCATCCCTTCGGGAGGGATGTCCGTGACCTCTCCTTCGAGGACGTCGAGGGCGTTGAGGGCCTGGACAACCTGCCAACTCGTCACGCCTTCGGCGACGACGATGCGGTAGGTGGTGTCGGCCTCGGCGCGGACCTCCTCGTATTCGGGGGGACGGGGGGCGTCGAGGAGGGGCTCGAACTCGGCCAGTTCGACGAACTCGCTGGTTTGCGGGTCGAGCTTGCGGACCTCGGCGAGCGTCCGGTTCACGCCGATGCGGTAGACGACCTCGGTCCCGCAGGTGGAGGCGCCGCCGCGGGTGACGATGTCGGTGATCTCCTCCATGGAGGCGCGGGCGGGGACGAGGAAGCTGCCGGCCTTGAGGTCGTCCGTGCGCTCCGAATAGTCGACGCCGAGACGGAAGATCGTGGGCGAGGAGATGGCGCCCTGCTCGGCGAGTTGCTCGCTCACCCGGCGGAAGTTGGAGCCGCCCGCGACCTGGAGGCAGACGGGGTCGGGCAGCGGCCCTTCGGCGCTGTATTCGTTGACGCCCCAGGTGACGACACCCGCGACGAGGAACAGCGCCACGATGAAGAAGGTGAGCGCGTTGGCCGCGAAATGACGCCACATGGGATCAGGCCTGGGGTGCTGCGCCGAGAACGATCGACGCGTTGGTGCCGCCGAAGCCGAAGGAGTTGTTCACGGCGACCTTGACCTCTCGGTGGCGGGCCTGGTTGGGGGCGAGGTCCACCGGCGTCTCTACGGCGGGGCTGTCGAGGTTGATCGTGGGCGGGCAGACCTGATCGCGCAGGGCGAGGATGCAGAAGATCGATTCGATGGCCCCGGCGGCGCCGAGGAGGTGGCCGGTCATCGACTTGGTCGAGGACATCGTGACCTTGGAGGCCGCGTTGCCGAGGAGCCGTTCGACGGCCCCAAGCTCGATCACGTCGGCCATGGTGCTGGTGCCGTGGGCGTTGATGTAGTCGATGTCCGCGGGGGACTTCCCCGCATCGTCGAGGGCCATGCGCATCGCGCGCTCCGCGCCGTCGCCGTCCTCGTTCGGAGCGGTGATGTGGTAGGCGTCGCCGGAGAGGCCGTAGCCCAGCACCTCGGCGTAGATCTTGGCTCCACGGGCCTTGGCGTGCTCGTATTCCTCGAGGACGACCATGCCGGCGCCTTCGCCCATGACGAAGCCGTCGCGATCGGCGTCATAGGGGCGGCTCGCGGCCTCGGGGTTGTCCTTGCGCTTGGTGGAGAGGGCCTTGCAGGCGTTGAAGCCGGCGATCCCGATCTCGCAGATCGCGGCCTCCGCGCCGCCGGCGACCATCACGTCGGCGCTGCCGTACTTGATGAGGCGCGCGGCGTCGCCCAGCGCGTGGGCGCCGGTGGAGCAGGCCGTCACGACGGAATGGTTCGGGCCCTTGAAGCCGTAGCGGATGGAGACCTGGCCGGAGATCAGGTTGATGAGCGAGCCCGGAATGAAGAAGGGCGACACGCGGCGCGGGCCCTTGTCGCGGATGAGGAGGGTGGTTTCCTCGATGGACTTGAGGCCGCCGATGCCGGAGCCGATCATGACGCCGGTGCGGTGGCGGTCTTCCTCGGTCTGGGGGACCCAGCCCGAATCCTCCACGGCCTGCTGGGCGGCGGCGATGCCGTACAGGATGAAGTCGTCGACCTTTCGCTGGTCCTTGGGCTCCATGTAGCGGTCGGCGTTGAAGGTGCCGTCGGAGCCGTCGCCGCGCCGCACCTCGCAGGCGTAGTCGGTGGCGAGGTGGGAGGCGTCGAAGGCCTGGATCTTGCGCGCGCCCGACCGGCCGGCGAGCAGGCGGGTCCAGGTTTCCTCCACGCCATCGGCGAGGGGGGTCACGAGGCCGAGGCCCGTCACGACGACACGACGCATCCGCTGTCCTCCCAGGGGGGGTTGGTCGGGGCGGGTTTATCCGTGGGTGCGGCGGGGCGCAACCTCAGGGCGCGGAGATGAGCCCAAGGGCGGCGATCACGAGCTGAGCGGCGGCCATGGCCCCCAGGCCGTCGATGTCGCGGGAGGGCATGAACTCGGTGAAGCTGAGGGCACGCAGGCGGGCGCGGCGGTGCGCGCCCTCAAGTAGGCGGAGCGCCTGGTGGAAGGTGAGGCCCCCGGCGGTGCGGGCGATCACGGCGGGCATGGCGGCGGGGTCGAGCGCGTCCCAGTCGAGGCAAAGGGCGAGGTTCGCGCCTTCGGGGATGTGGGACAGGGCCTGCGTCACGGGATCGTCGGCGGAGGCGGGGATGAAGTGGACGCCCCAGCGGGTTGCGTCATCGAGGTCGGCGGGGCGGGCGCTGCCCATGCCGCGCTGGCCGACCTGGATGATGCGTTCGACATGGGCCATCTCGCTCGCGCGGCGCATGGTGGAGCTGAGGCCCCAGCGCTCGCCCTCGATCTCCCTGCGCCAGTCGATATGGGCGTCGATCTGGAGGATGGTGAGCGGCCCCTGCCCTTCGAGCGCCTGGAGCATGGGGATGGGGAGCGAGTCGTCGCCGCCGAGGAGGACGGGGGCCGCGCCGGACTCCAGCACCTCCGAGACGGCGTCGCGGATCAGGCGGCGGTTGCCCTCGGGGTCGTCCTCGCTCACGGGGAT
>CADCUU010000282.1 GCA_902805995.1 uncultured Rubellimicrobium sp. | reverse complement strand
CATCTGCGCCTTTGGTCGGCCCGGGGGCCTCCACCCTCCGGGTCGGCCACCTAAGCAGACGCCCCCAGGGCCTCCGCCACGATCCGCGCCCGGCTTGCAAGGTCGTATAACCCTCACTGGACCGTGAGGCCCCGCGGTTCTATGTGCGTCCCATCATGACGACGACACTCGCCCCCGACGCCCCGGCCCTTGGCCTCGGGGCCCAGGCCCGTGCCCTTCTCAGGCTCGCGGTGCCCCTTATCCTGTCGAACCTCGCGGGCTTCGCGATCCACATGACGGACGTGCTCCTCATGGGCTGGTACGACGTGACCGCCCTCGCGGGGATGGTGCTCGCCTCGTCGCTCTACGTCATCGTCTTCATCACGGGGCAGGGCTTCGCCGCCGCGGTCATGCCGCTCGTCGCCACCGCCGCGCAGGAGGGCAACCTGACCGAGGTCCGGCGCATCACGCGCATGGGCCTCTGGCTCACCATCGGCTACTCGCTCCTTGCGCTGCCTGCGCTCCTCCTGTCCGGCTCGCTCTTCACCCTCATGGGCCAGGACCCCGCCGTGGCGAGCTTCGCGGGCCGCTACCTCGGCATCGCCGGCTGGATGATCGTGCCGGCTCTCCTCATCGCCGTGCTGCGCTCCTTCCTGTCCGCGCTCGAACACGCGGCGGCGCTCCTCTGGGTGACGGTCGGCATCGCGGTTCTGAACGCCATGCTGGCCTATGCCCTGATCTTCGGACGATGGGGCGCACCCGAGCTCGGCATCGAAGGGGCCGCCTGGGCCGCGCTGGGGACCAACACCGCAGGTGCCGTCGCACTCTTCGCCTACGCGCTCTGGAAGCTCCCGCAGTACCGGCTCCTCCAGCGTCTCTGGAAGCCTGACCCGCAGGCCATGGGCCGCGTCTTCCGCCTGGGCTGGCCCATCGGCGGACAGCTCCTGGCCGAGGTCGGGCTCTTCGCCAGCAGCGCCGTGCTGGTGGGCTGGGTCGGCGCCGTGCCGCTCGCCGCCCATGGGGTCGCGCTCCAGTTGGCGTCGCTGACCTTCATGCTTCATCTCGGCCTCAGCCAGGCCGCCACGGTCCGCGCGGGCCAGGCGCTCGGCCGGGGGGACCGTCGGGGGCTGCGCCAGGCCGCCGCCGCGGCCACCGTGCTCTCCGCAGGCGCGGCGCTCCTGACCTCCGCCGCCTTCGTCCTCTGGCCCGGGGCGCTCCTCGGCGTCTTCGTGGACCCGTCCGACCCCGCCCGGCCCGAGGTCATCGCCGTCGGCAGCACGCTCCTTCTCCTCGCGGCGGTCTTCCAGCTTTTCGACGGGCTCCAGGTCTTGGCCATCGGGCTCCTGCGCGGCATCCAGGACACCGCCGTCCCCTTCGCCATCGCGGCGCTCAGCTACTGGGGCGTCGGCCTTCCCATGGCCTACGTCCTGGGCTTCATCGCAGGCGGGAAGGAGGTCGGGGTCTGGCTCGGCCTCGTTCTCAGCCTTGTGATCGCGGCGGGCCTGCTTATGGTCCGGTTCTGGCGCCGCGCGCGCCTGATCGGGCGCACCGCCTGAGACCATCCAGGAGAGGCCCGATGTTCGACTTCATCACCGGCTGGATCGAGCAGGGAGGCCTCCTCGCGGTGGGCCTGCTCATGATCCTCGAAAACGTCTTCCCGCCGATCCCGTCGGAACTGATCGTTCCGCTCGCGGGCTACGAGGCGGCCAAGGGGACATTTGGGATCATTCCCCTCCTGATCGTCGCCGCGCTGGGCTCCACGCTCGGCACGCTGATCTGGTACGGCCTCGCCCGCGCCTGGGGGCGGGAGCGGTTCCTCCGCTTCCTCGACCGCCACGGCGTCTGGCTCACCATGTCGCGCGAGGAGGCCGAGAGCGCGATGCAGTGGTTCCACCGCTACGGCCCCGCCGCCGTCTTCCTGGGCCGCCTCGTGCCCACGGTTCGCACCCTCATCTCCGTGCCTGCTGGCCTGTCGGAGATGTCGTTCCCGTCCTTCCTGGCCTTCACCGCCGCGGGCAGCGCCCTCTGGATCGCGATCCTCGCCGGCGCGGGCTACTTGCTGGAGGACAACTACGAGGCCGTGGAGCACTGGGTGAACCCTGTCTCCACCTTCGTCGTCGTGGCGATCGTGGCGCTGTACCTCTACCGCGTCGTCCGGGGCCTCATGAAGCGCCGCCACGGCTGATCGTCGGCGCCCGGCACGCCGTCCGCGAGCACGCCTCGGGGCGGCATTCGCTCTCCGGCACGCGTCCAGGTCCCTGCCAAGGCTGACCACGTCTCGCAAGCGCCCGGCCGGGCCTCAACCCGCCCAGGCCCGCCAAACCTTACGCCAGCCCCTTGCAGAAGTCCTGGATGCGCGAGCACGCCTCCTGCAACTGCGCCTCGGAGGTCGCGTAGCTGACCCGGAACGCAGGGGAGAGCCCGAACGCCGCCCCGAACACCACCGCCACCCCCGTCTCGTCGAGCAGCGCCGTCGCGAAGTCCTCGTCCGTCCCGATCCGCGTCCCCCCGCGAGAGGTCTTGCCCATGCAGCCCGAAATATCCGGATACACGTAGAACGCCCCCTCGGGCCGTGGGCAGAGGATCCCCTCCGCCTCGTTCAGCATCCCCACCACGAGGTCACGCCGCCGCTGGAACAGCGCCCGGTTGGGCGCAAGGAAGTCCTGCGGCCCCGTCAGGGCCTCCACCGCCGCCCACTGGCTGACCGAGGACGGGTTCGACGTGCTCTGCGACTGGATCTTGCCCATGGCGCGGATCAGCGGCACGGGCCCGGCGGCATAGCCGATGCGCCAGCCGGTCATGGCATAAGCCTTGCTCACGCCGTTCACGGTCAGCGTCCGCTCATAGAGGCCCGGCTCCACCTGCGCGGGCGTCGCGAACTTGAAGTCGTCGAAGACGAGATGCTCGTACATATCGTCGGACAGGACCCAGACCTGCGGATGCCGCATCAGCACGTCCGTCAGACCCTTCAGTTCCTGCGCCGTGTAGCCCGCGCCGGTCGGGTTCGACGGCGAGTTGAAGATGAACCACTTCGTCCGCGCCGTGATCGCCGCCTCAAGGCTTTCGGGCGTGATCTTGAACCCCGCCTCCGGTCCCGCCGACACGACGACCGGCGTCCCCCCGGCCAAGAGCACCATGTCCGGATAGCTCACCCAGTAGGGCGCCGGAATGATGACCTCATCGCCCGGGTTCAGCGTCGCCATCAGCGCGTTGTAAAGGACCTGCTTCCCGCCCGTGCCCACGGTGACCTGCGACGGCTGGTACGCGAGCCCGTTCTCCCGGTCGAACTTGGCGCAGATCGCGCGCTTCAGCTCGGGGATGCCGTCCACCGCCGTGTACTTGGTCTTGCCCTCGCGGATGGCGCGGATCGCGGCCTCCTTGATGTTTTCGGGCGTGTCGAAGTCGGGCTCCCCGGCCCCAAGGCCGATCACGTCGCGCCCCAGCGCCTTCAGCTCCTGGGCGCGGGTCGTGACCGCGATGGTGGGCGACGGCTTGACGCGGTCGAGCGTGGACGAAAGGAAGGGCATCGGGGGCACTCCAGCAACTCAGCCCTCCTACGCCCGCCCCGTCGCTGCCGCAAGGATCGCGCCCATGATCGAGACGCCCGAAGCCCGCCTTGGGCGCCTGCGCACCCGCTCCATGTGGCGCGGCATCAAGGAGATGGACCTGATCCTGCGCGACTTCGCGACCCGGGAACTTGGCGCCATGGGTCCCGCCGACCTCGACCTCTACGAATCGCTTCTCGCGGAGAACGACCACGACATCCTGGGCTGGATCACCGGCGCTATCCTGACGCCGCCGCGATACGACGCCCTGATCGCCCGGATCCGCACCGGAGCCGTGGGCCTCACCCGCCCCGATCGCTGATGACCCGCCGCCGTTAACCTTTT
>CADCUU010000281.1 GCA_902805995.1 uncultured Rubellimicrobium sp. | reverse complement strand
GGCGACCGTCACCGACCTCGCCGCGCCCTTCGACATGGCGCTGCCCTCGTTCCTCCAACACCTCCGCAAGCTGGAGGATGGCGGCCTGATCGAGACGGCCAAGCAGGGCCGCGTGCGGACCTGCACTCTCAAGGTGGGCGCCCTCGCCCCCGCGAAGACCTGGATGGAGGAGCAGCGTCTCCTCTGGGAAGGCCGGCATGACCGGCTCGAAGATTACCTCGCCACCCTCATCGATCCACCAAAGGACCCCGCCCGATGACCACCGACCTTCACCTCCACCGCATCCTCAAGGCCCCGCGTTCCGCCGTCTGGCGCTGCTGGACCGAGGCGGAGCACATCCCCCACTGGTTCGCGCCCAAGCCCGTGGTGACGCGCGTCGTGGGCCTCGACCCCCGCCCCGGCGGCGTCTTCCACATCGCCATGTCCATGAACGGGCAGGACTTCCCCAGCTCCGCCGGCTGCTTCCTCGAAGTCGTCCCTCAGGAGCGTCTGACCTGGACCAGCGCGCTCGGCCCCGACTTCCGCCCCGTGGACGCTGCGGACGCCCCATTCCTGTTCACCGCGACGCTCACCTTCGCCGACCACCCCGAGGGGACCGAATACCGCGTGGTCGCGCGCCACAAGGACCAGGCCTCCGCCGACGCGCACGAGGCCATGGGTTTCAGCCAAGGCTGGGGCACCGTGGCCGAGCAACTCGGCGAATACGCCGCGACGCTGGGGCGCTGACCATGGAAATCCTTATGACAGATGCGCAGGATCGCACCCTGATCCTGACGCGGCACTTCCGCGCGAGCCCCGCGCAGGTCTACGCCGCCTGGACGGACCCGGAGGCCTTGCCCCGCTGGTTCGGCCCCGATGGCTTTACCTGCCACACCCATGCGATCGACATCCGCGTGGGCGGCGAATGGCGCTTCGACATGATCGGCCACGGGATGACCTTCCCGAACCGCCACCGCTGGACCGAGCTTTCGCCCCATTCCCGCATCGCCTTCCTCATGGACGGGATGAGTGGCGAAGACGACGCCAAGCAGGTCGTGGTGACCCTGGAGCCTGAGGGCGAGGGCACCCGCCTGACCCAGGTGATGACCTTCGCGACCGCCGAGGATCGCAAGGTGGCCGAGAGCTACGGCGCCCCCGAGAAAGGCCAGGAAACCCTTGCCAAGCTCGCCCGCGCCTTGGGCGAGTGACTGGGGCGAGAACTGGGGCCCCGCCATACATGGACGATGCGCATCATGACGGTCAGGCGCCCGGCCGACGCCTGCTCTTCTCCGCCCGGCAGCGGTCCGAACAGTAGACGACCTCGTCCCAGACTTTGGCCCAGGACTTGCGCCAGACAAAGGGCCGCCCGCAGACCGGGCAAACCTTCCGCGGCAGGTCGGCCTTCTTCTTCATCTTCGGCATCATGCGTCCATGCGAAAAGGGCGGCCCTCAAAGGCCGCCCCTGCCAGTCTCGCCCAAACCGGACGCCTTGTCAGTTGTCCACGCCGCCCTGGGTCGCCGTCGACTGGCCGCCCTCGCCCTCCACGGGGTCGAGGGGCTGCGCCGTGTCGCTGTCGCCCACGAGGGGGTTCTGCTCCTGGTCGGTCGCCATGCCGGTCTGCGGGGCCTCCACCTGGACCGAGGGGACCGTCACGGCGGTCGGGTCCTCGGCGCCCTGCGTCGCCACGCCCTGCTCTTCCTCGGACCTGTCGTTCGCGGTGATGGCATCGTTCGCCCCCGCCTCTTCCGTCTCGCCCGTGCCTTCCTGGACCTGCGCGACCGCGCCCTCGGGATCGCCGCCGCGCCCGAAAGCCCAGAACGTGAGGATCGCCAGCATCACGAGCGCGAAAAGGACCACGGCGAACATGCCGCGCAAGGGCCCACGATGATTCTTCGTCTGTCGTTCAAGATCGCCGTCGGGTGCCGACATGCCTGTGCTCCTGCCGCTGCGCCCGCCTTGCGGGCCGGTTTCAAGGCACCTAACGTCTGACGCTCGGTATTTGTTCATGGACGATGGGAGAGGAACCTATGGCGGACGGAACGGCGGACCCGCGCGTGATCCACCTCAGGGACTACACGCCCTTTCCCTGGACCATCGACGGCGTGGAGCTGACCTTCGCCCTCGCCCCCCGGGGCACGCGCGTCACCTCGCGCATCCGGTTCCGCCCGAACCCGGACGCCCAGCCCGGCCCCTTCTTCCTCCACGGCGAGGATATGCGACTGATCGAGGCGCGTATCGACGGCCAGCCCGTCCAGCCCCAGGTCACGCCCGAGGGCCTGACCTGCGACGTCCCCTCCGGCCCCTTCACCTGGGAAACAGTGGTGGAGATCGACCCCGAGGCCAACACCCGGCTCGAAGGGCTCTACCTCTCCAAGGGCCTCTACTGCACCCAATGCGAGGCCGAGGGCTTCCGCCGCATCACCTACTACCCCGACCGCCCCGACGTGATGGCCGTCTTCACCGTCCGGATCGAGAGCGACCTCCCCGTCCTCCTGTCGAACGGCAATCCGGGCGCGTCCGGCACGGGTTTCGCCGAATGGCACGACCCCTGGCCCAAGCCCGCCTACCTCTTCGCGCTGGTCGCGGGCGACCTCGTGGCCCACCGGGACAGCTTCACCACCATGTCCGGCCGCCACGTCGACCTCGGCCTCTGGACCCGCCCCGGCGACGAGCACAAGGCCCCCTGGGGAATGGAATCCCTCAAGACCTCCATGAAGTGGGACGAGGACGCCTACGGGCGCGAATACGATCTCGACGTCTTCAACATCGTGGCCGTGGACGCCTTCAACATGGGCGCCATGGAAAACAAGGGCCTCAACATCTTCAACGACGCGGCCGTCCTCGCCTCGCCCGAGACCGCGACCGACGCCGACCATGTGCGGATCGAGGCCATCGTCGCCCACGAATACTTCCACAACTGGACCGGCAACCGCATCACCTGCCGCGACTGGTTCCAGCTCTCGCTCAAGGAAGGGCTCACGGTCTTCCGCGACCAGCAGTTCACCGGCGACCTGCGCGGCCACGGCGTGAAGCGCATCCAGGACGCCTCGCTCCTCCGCTCCCGCCAGTTCCGCGAGGATGCCGGCCCCCTCGCCCATCCCGTTCGGCCCGAGAGCTTCGTCGAGATCAACAACTTCTACACCGTCACCGTCTACGAAAAGGGGGCCGAGGTCATCGCGATGCTGAAGCGCCTCGTGGGCGACGACGGCTACGCCCGCGCGCTCGACCTCTACTTCGACCGACACGACGGACAGGCTGCGACAGTGGAAGACTGGTTGAAGGTCTTCGAGGACGCCACGGGCCGGGACCTCACCCAGTTCAAGCTCTGGTACTCCCAGGCCGGCACGCCCCGCCTCCGCGTGGAGGAAAACTGGGAGGACGGGACCTACACGCTGGACCTGTCCCAGACCCTGCCCCCCAGCCCCGTCCAGCCCGACAAGGCCCCCATGGTCATCCCGGTCGCCGTGGGTCTCCTCAACCCCAACGGCGACGAGGTCGTGCCCACGCAGGTGCTGGAACTGACCGAGGCTCGCCAGACCTTCCGCTTCGAGGGGCTGGCCTCGCGCCCCGTTCCGTCGATTCTGCGCGGCTTCTCCGCCCCCGTGATCCTCGACCGCGACGCGCCCGAGGACGAGGCCGCCTTCCTCCTCGCCCACGACACGGACCAGTTCAACCGATGGGAGGCCGCGCAGACCCTGGCCCGCCGCGCCATCCGCGCGCAACTCGACGGGCGCGACATCGACCCGGCCTGGGCGCCCTCCCTCCTCGCCGCCCTGCGCGACGACACGCTGGAGCCCGCCTACCGCGCCATGCTTCTCGCGCTCCCCAGCGAGGAGGAGACTGCCCAGGCCCTCCATGTCGCCGGACAGACCCCTGACCCCTCCGCCATCCACAC
>CADCUU010000280.1 GCA_902805995.1 uncultured Rubellimicrobium sp. | reverse complement strand
GCCTCGGTGGCGCGGAGGCCCTAGGCCGCGATCTCGTCCGAGAGTGACGACTGGGCCTGGGCCATGGTGGCGAGGCCGAGAGCGAGGAGGGTGGGGGCGAGAAGAGTGAGGGCGGGGAGGCGCATGAAAAAGGCTCCGGGGATGTGTGCCCGGAGCCTAGTCGCGACGGGCAGGGCCGTCACAGTGGGGAAAACCGCCGGTGGGCGCGTGCGGGCACGCCCCCGGGCGGGAGGTCAGGCCGCGAGCGAGGCGTCGATACCCTTGCAGGCGGTGACGAGGCCGCGCACGGCGTCCACGGACTTCTGGAACATGGCCTGCTCCTCGCCGTCGAGCTGGATCTCCACGACCTTCTCGATGCCGCCGGCGCCGATTACAGTGGGGACGCCCACATACATGCCGTCGAGGCCGTAGGCGCCCGAGACATGGGCGGCGCAGGGCAGGACGCGCTTCTGGTCCTTGAGGAAGGCTTCGGCCATCTCGATCGCGGATTGCGCGGGGGCGTAGAAGGCGGAGCCGGTCTTGAGGAGGCCCACGATCTCCGCTCCGCCGTCGCGGGTGCGCTGGACGATGGCGTCGAGCTTCTCCTGGGTGGTCCAGCCCATCTTGACGAGGTCCGGGAGGGGGATGCCCGCGACGGTCGAGTAGCGGGAGAGCGGGACCATCGTGTCGCCGTGGCCGCCCAGCACGAAGGCGGTGACATCCTTCATGGAGACGCCGAACTCCTCCGCCAGGAAGTGGCGGAAGCGGGCGCTGTCGAGCACGCCCGCCATGCCGCAGACCATGTGGTGCGGCAGGCCCGAGAATTCCCGCAGCGCCCAGACCATCGCGTCGAGCGGGTTGGTGATGCAGATGACGAAGGCATTGGGAGCGTGGGCGGCGATGCCTTCGCCCACGGACTTCATGACCTTGAGGTTGATGCCGAGGAGGTCGTCGCGGCTCATGCCCGGCTTGCGGGGGACGCCCGCCGTGACGATGCAGACATCCGCGCCCGCGATGTCGGCGTAGGAGTTCGCGCCCTTGAGGTTCGCGTCGAAGCGCGCGGAGGGGCCGGACTGGGCGATGTCGAGCGACTTGCCCTGGGGCGTGCCCTCGGCGATGTCGAAGAGGATGATGTCGCCCAGCTCCTTGATCGCCGCGAGGTGGGCGAGGGTGCCGCCGATCTGTCCGGCACCGATGAGGGCGATCTTGGGTCTGGCCATGTCTGCTGTCCTTCGCGCGCGAGATGGAGTCCGCACGAACGCGTAGACAAGCCGCCCGGGGCGCGCAAGGGAGCGAAGGGGGCCGCGTGGGGCGGCCCGCCGATGTTTGCGCTAAAGTTCGGCGCCGTCGATCGCGGGCTCGGCGCCCGAGGCCGAGAGGTCCACCACGAGGCGCTGCGCGCCGTCGCGGGCGCGGACGAGGTGGATGCGGTCCATGCCGAGCTGGACCTGCTCGGAGCCCACGCCCCAGATGCCGCCCACGGACACGACGATGCCGCTGGCTTCGCCTTCGGGGGTGGTCATGACCTCGGCCACAAGGCCCAGATCCTCAAGGGTCAGGTCCTCGGCCCGGAGGGGGGCGCCCCAGTGGGAGATCGGGTCCTCGGACGCATAGAGATGCTGGCCGACAAGCGCCTCGGGGCCCTCCACGCGGGACTGCGTGGAGCTCGACTGAAGAAGGCCGCCGGGCGTGGCGTCGGACACGGACATCACCGCAAGGCCGATCAAGGCCGCGGACAGGATGGGAAGGTCCATCATGATCCCCTGAGAAATGGGCGGCCCGCCTGCCGCCTTGTTCGGTCCCGGCTCGTAGTGGCCGAGGCTCTTGTCAGGAAAACCCACCCGGGCGAACTTCGGTTCCGTGCCGCTTGTCAACCCCTTGCGGTGGTGCAGGGCGGACACAGTTCCGAAGGCCGCGCCCCGTCGGCCACGATTCGCCTATGGTCACGCGCCTTCGTCGAGGACGGGAAGGGACTCGGCTACCATCTCCCAGGCATGGCCCGAGGCGACCATGCAGGTCTCGCCCCCGGCCTGCGTCAGGGTCAGGGTCCAGGTGCCAGTCTCAGGCGAGGCGAAAAGCTCCACCACGGAGTTGCCGGCGTCGAGCGCGATGGACTGGCGGCTTTCGCCCCAGCCCTCGGCGAGGTGGCGGACCATGGTTTCGTGATCCGAGCAGTGCTGGGTCTGAGCTTGGGCTTGGGCCTGGGCTGCCCCGCCCGTCACGGCAAGGGCGAGAATTGTCGAACGGAGGATCATGATCGTCACCTTGTCTCTGGGGCCGCGCCCCGCGGGGCCGGCGAGATGGGCAGAGCGGGAATTCCCCCGCGTCATCAGGTGGACTGTTGACAGGTGCCGGCGGTTCCCGTTCGCTTGATGCGACGCGGCGCGAATCGTTGCACGGTGTCGTGATCCGCGGAATGCTGCCGTCGGACCATCTGGGGAGCGGCCATGTTCCAGCTACCGATCGGCCTTGCGGCCTTTGGGCTCCCGCACCTGTGGAAGCGGGTCTCGCCCGTCACGCGGGGGCGGTGGGGCGATCCGGGCAAGGGCGTCGTGGCGGTGCTGTCCATCGCCGGGATCTGGCTGATGGCGCGGGGCTACGGGGCCTGGGCCGAGGCGCCTCAGGTCTGGTTTCCGGCGCCCTGGCTGCGGCACCTGAACAACCTGCTGGTGCTGGTGGGGTTCTATTTCTTCGTGGCCTCCGGGATGGGAGTCTGGGGCGCGCGGGTGAACCGGCATCCGCAGCTGACCGGGGTGATCCTGTGGGCGGTGGCGCATCTCCTCGTGAACGGGGACGCGGCGTCCATGGTGCTGTTCGGCGGGCTCCTGGCCTGGGCCGTGGCGGAGATCGTGCTGATCAACAGGGCGCTGCCTCTCTGGGCGCCGCCGCCGCGGCCGCCGCTGGGCAAGGAGGTTACGGCCGTCGTGGTGGCGCTGGTGGTCTATGGCGTGGTGGGCTACGTCCACGGCTGGATCGGGCCCTGGCCCTTTGGGACGTGACCATGCTGCTTTACCGCTTCCTGTCCGAGGACGACACCTCGGCCTTCTGCCACAAGGTGTCCGAGGCCCTGTCGAAGGGCTGGACGCTCCAGGGGAGCCCGACCTACGCCTTTGACGCCGCGCGGGGCGTGATGCGCTGCGGGCAGGCGGTGGTGAAGGAGGTCGAGGGGACCTATTCGCCGGACCTGAAGCTGGGGCAGCAGTAGGACGGGGGCTTGGCTGAGACGGCGTGGGCTGAGGCTGGTGTAATGGCCCGTGCCCGTCGGGGCGCAGGTCAGGGTCCCCCCTGGCAGACGGACCCCACGCCGCGCTAGTCCTCGGGTTGTAGCTCAAGAGCGCCCGGCGGGGCCTTCAGGTCCTCGATGCCCAAGGGATGCGTCGGGCGGGCGAGGCGGTTGGCGACGACCCAGCGAAGCTCATGCGCGGCGCGGGTGATCGCGACATAGGCGAGGCGCTTCCAGAGTTGGGTGCCCGCCTCTACGCGTCCCATGCGCGCGGCGACGAAGATGTCGGGCGCGAAGACCTGCACCACGTCCCACTGGGACCCTTGCGCCTTGTGGATCGTCACCGCCGCGCCGTGGAGGAAGGTCGCGCCCATCTGGGCGGCGAAGGGGATGAAGGGCTCCTCCTCGCCTTCCTTCTCGATCTTGACGATGGACGCGGCCGAGACCTGCGGCTCCTCGGCGCCCATGACGTGGAGGCGGGAGAAGCCGGGGCGTCGGCCGGGGCCGAGATAGATCACCTGCGCGCCCTTGATGAGGCCCCGCGCCTCCAGGTCCAGCCGCTTCTTGCGGTGCTTGAGGGGGAGTTCGAGCCCGTCGCAGATCAGGGGCTCCCCGGGCAGAAGCTCCGTCTCCGGCGCGCCGTGGGCGTTGCGGAAGGCGTGGATGAGCTTGATCCGCGT
>CADCUU010000279.1 GCA_902805995.1 uncultured Rubellimicrobium sp. | reverse complement strand
CCGGCTCCGGCGAAGGCCCCCGCGCCCCGTCCGGCCCCCACTGCCCGACCCGAGCCTGTCGCCGAAGAGCCCCGCTACTCGCCGCAGGATTATCTCCATGAGCCCGAGGCGATGGATGCGGCCGACGACCTGCCGCCTCCGGCCTACCGCCCGGCGCCCCCGCGCGCCGAGCCCGTGGCTGAAGTGCCGCAGATCGCGCCCCGCACCGCGGCCCCGGCCCCCGGCACGCCCACGCCCGAGGCGCTTGCCCGCCTTCGCGCCATGGCGAGCCGCGCCGCCGAGGCCCGTAGCGCTGATCCGCGCCCTGCGGCCCAGCCCGCTGCGCCGCAGCCCGCCCCGCAAGCGGAACGGCAGCGGTTCGGGATCAATTCGCTGATCGGCCGCATGACGGGTCAGCCCACTGAGAGCGCGCCTGCTCCGACACCCGCCCCGGCCCCCCGCACCAGCGCCCAGCCGCGTCCCTCCTATGAGGCGCAGCCCGATCCGGAGCAGGAGCGCGCCGACATCCCGGCCTTCCTGCGCCGCCAGGCGAACTGAGCCGAACGGATCGACACGAAGGGCCGCCCCCTTGGGCGGCCCTTTGGCATGTCCAGCGAACTGTTTCAGCCCGACAGAATACGTGAGTTGGCGACTCGGCCCCGACTGCTTAACTCCGATGCTTGAGCAGGACAGTGAAACAAAGGCCACGGCCGTGCAGACCACGCTAATGTCGCCCGTGACGGTGTCGGGCATCGGACTTCATTCCGGGGCCGCCGTGCGCGTGTTCCTTCGCCCCGCAGCCTCGGGTACCGGGATCACCTTCCGGCGCACCGATGTGGAGCAGGCTGCCGCAACGATCCCGGCGCTCTGGGACCGTGTCATCGTCTCCCCCCTCAACACGCGCATTGTGAACGAGGCGGGCGTCTACGTGTCCACCATAGAGCATCTGATGGCCGCGCTGGCGGGGACCGGCGTGACCAACGCCGTGGTGGAGATCGACGGCCCCGAAGTGCCGATTCTCGACGGCTCCGCGGCGCCTTGGGTTCGCGCCATCCTCGCCGCCGGTCGCCAAGGGCAGGGCGCGCCGCTGGAGGCCATCGAGATCCTTCGCGCTGTCGAGGTGCGCGACGGGGCCGTCTCCGCCCGCCTGGAGCCCGCCCGCGGGACCGAGATGTCGTTTGCCATCGACTTCTCCGATCCGGCCATCGGGCGTCAGCGCAAGAAGCTGTCGCTCGCCAACGGGGCCTTCCTGCGCGAACTCTGCGACAGCCGCACCTTCTGCCGTGCCGCCGATGTGGAGGCCATGCGCGCGCGCGGGCTGGCGCTGGGGGGGACCTACCTCAACGCCGTGGTGGTGGACGGCGCCCGGGTCCTCACGCCCGGGGGCCTGCGCCACCCGGACGAGGCCGTGCGGCACAAGATGCTCGACGCCCTGGGCGACCTTTACACCGCCGGCGCACCGATCCTGGGGCGCTACCGCGGGGTCCGGGCGGGGCATGCGATGACCAACCGTCTCCTGCGCGCGCTCTTTGCCCAGCCCGAATCCTGGCGTCGCGTGACCTGCGACGAAGGGATGCTGGCCCGCCTTCCGGGGATGGATCTGGGGGACGCCGCTCTGGCTGATCTGCCAGCCGTCGCATGAGTCGGAGGAACATTGGGGCGAAAC
This sequence comes from uncultured Rubellimicrobium sp., assembly GCA_902805995.1. GTDB lineage: Bacteria > Pseudomonadota > Alphaproteobacteria > Rhodobacterales > Rhodobacteraceae > Rubellimicrobium. Next base: position 2,245 of record CADCUU010000279.1, on the reverse strand, counting down.
GTCTTTCCGCCCCTCTCGCACCCGTGCTACTCCGGGCTCGGACGGGGACCCCGACGGGTCCCCAAGAGGTATGTGCGGCGAGGCGCGGAATGGCGACAGCGTGGGGACGGGCAGGGCTTTGGGCGGCGATGGCGCTCACGCTCTCGGCCTGCGGGGGCTTTGGAGGCGGCGGTGGTGGCGGCTTCCGGGAGGCCGGCGCGCTCGATGCACTGACGCCCGAGCAGATCTTCGTGCAGGGCGAACAAGCGCTCGAAAGCGGGCAGGAGGAGGACGCGGCCTTCCTCTTCACCGAGATTGAGCGGCTATATCCCTATTCCGAATGGGCGGAGCGTGGACTTGTAATGGCCGCCTTCGCCTTCCATCGCGACCGCGACTACGAGAACGCGCGAGCCGCAGCCCAGCGTTACCTCGACTTCTACCCGGCCGAGCCGGATGCGGCTTATGCGCAGTATCTGCTGGCGCTCAGCTATTATGACCAGATCGACGACATCGGACGGGACCAGGGACTCACGTTCCAGGCGCTCCAGGCCCTCCGCGCCGTGATCGAGAACTACCCCGACTCGCCTTATGCCGCCGATGCCCTGGTCAAGTTCGACTTGGCCTTCGACCATCTCGCCGCCAAGGAGATGGAGATAGGGCGCTACTACCTCGCACGCGGGCACTACACCGCCGCCGCGAACCGATTCCGCGTCGTGGTGGAGGACTTCCAGACCACTCGGCACACGCCCGAGGCACTGCACCGGCTGGTGGAGGCGTACCTTGCGCTGGGCCTCGACGCCGAAGCGCAGACGGCGGGGGCCATTCTGGGTGCGAACTACCAGAACACGAGCTGGTACAGCGACAGCTACGCGCTCCTGACAGGCCAGGGGCTGAGGCCGCAGGCGGTCGGTGACGGCTGGCTCACCGCGATCTATCGGCAGGTGATCCAGGGCAACTGGATCTGACAAGGCCGCGACCCTTGGGTGACATGACAAAGGGGCGGCCCTGTCCGGGGCCGCCCCTTTCCGTTAGATGGACCAGCGTCGCGCCGGATCACATGACGGCGCCCATGGCCCAGGGCACGAACTCCGCCCCGCCGAAGCCCAGCTCCTCGGACTTCGTGCGGTGGCCCGAGGCCGTCGCGATGAAGGTCTCGAAGATCTCGCGGCCCTTCTCCTCCAACGACACGCCCTGCGTGACGATGTCCCCGCAATCGATGTCCATATCCTCCGACATGCGGGCATACATCTCGCTGTTGGTGGCGAGCTTGATGCAAGGCACGGGCTTGTAGCCCGACACCGACCCCCGCCCCGTCGTGAAGACGATCAGGTTCGCGCCCGAGGCGATCTGCCCGGTGACCGAAGCCGGGTCGTAGCCGGGTGAATCCATGTAGACGAAGCCGCGTTCGGTGATGGGCTCTGCGAACTTGTAGACCTGGGTGAGGGGGGCCGTGCCGCCCTTCGCAACCGCGCCCAGCGACTTCTCCAAGATCGTCGTCAGGCCGCCCTTCTTGTTGCCGGGGGAGGGGTTGTTGTCCATCTCGCCGCCCCAGCGGGAGGTGTACTCCTCCCACCATTTGATTCGCTCCACGATCTTCTCCCCCACCTCGCGGCTGACGGCACGGCGGGTAAGGAGGTGCTCCGCCCCATAGATCTCCGGCGTCTCAGACAGGATCGTGGTGCCGCCGTGGGCGACGAGGAGGTCGGAGGCCGCGCCCAGCGCCGGGTTCGCGGTGATGCCGGAATAGCCGTCCGAGCCGCCGCACTGCATTCCCACCACGAGATGCTCCAGCCCCACGGGCTCGCGCATCGCGCGGGCCGCCGTTTCGGCCATCTCGCGCAGGATGGAGACGCCTTTCTCCACGGTGCGACGGGTGCCCCCGGTCTGCTGGATCGTCATGTAGCGGAACGCGCCGTCCCCACGCATCCGGCCCTTTCCGATCAGGTCGGGCACCTGCATGACCTCGCAGCCCAGCCCCACGAGGAGGATGCCCGCGAAGTTGGGGTTGCGCGAATAGCCCTGGATCGTGCGGAACAGGGTCTCGTAGCCCTCGTCCTTGCCGGACATCCCGCAGCCCGTCCCGTGAACGATGGGGACCACGCCGTCGATGGCGGGGTTGTCACGGAGCCAGGGCTCCCTCTCGCAGGCCTCGGCGATGAAGCGGGCGACGGAGCCGGAGCAGTTCACCGAGGTGATGACGCCCAGATAGTTGCGCGTGCCCACCTGCCCGTCGGCGCGGCGGTAGCCGTCGAATGTCCGCGCCTGC
>CADCUU010000278.1 GCA_902805995.1 uncultured Rubellimicrobium sp. | reverse complement strand
TGCGGACGAGGTCGCCGTCGGGGCGCGGGCGGGCGTCCACGATGACGGGGACGATCAGGCCCGCGCGGTGGACGGCGAGCGCGGTGCGGTAGGCGTCGTCGTTGTTGGTCACGATCACGACGCGGTCGCCGACGGAGACGCCCCAGTTCACGAGGTAATCGCGCAGAGCCGAGGCCAGCATCACGCCGGGCACGTCGTTGCCGGGGAAGGCCAGCGGGCGTTCGATGGCGCCGATGGCGGACACGATCTTGGCCGTGCGGATGCGCCAGAGACGCTGGCGGGGGCCCTGCCCTTCCTCTCCGAGTTGCTCCGCCGCGAGGACGTAGCCGTGGTCGTAGACGCCCGAAACCTGCGTGTTGAGGCGCAGGCGGACGTTGGGCATGGCCTCTAGCGCCTTGACGGCCTGCTGGATCCAGTAGGCGGCGGGGGCTCCGTCGATTTCGGGCTCGTCCACGGAGGCGCGGCCGCCCCACCAGGCGTTCTGTTCGAGAAGAAGGACGCGCTTGCCCGACCGGCCTGCGGCCAGCGCGGCGGCGAGGCCCGCGACCCCGCCCCCGGCGACCAGCACGTCCACATGGGCGTGGAAGTGCTCGTAGGTATCGGGGTCGCGCCCTTCGGGGACGCGGCCGAGGCCCGCCGAGCGGCGGATGACGGGCTCGTAGACGTGCTTCCAGAAGGCGCGCGGCCACATGAAGGTCTTGTAGTAGAAGCCCGCGGGCAGGAACCGCCCGAAAGCGTCGTTGATCACGCCCACATCCACATCGAGCGACGGGAAGCGGTTCTGGCTGAGGGCCGAGAGGCCGTCGCGGAGCGGCGTGACGGTGGCGCGGTGGTTGGGCTCCATCGCGGCGCCAGTGCCGAGGTTGACGAGGCCGTTGGGCTCCTCGTGGCCCGAGGAGACGAGGCCGCGGGGGCGGTGATACTTGAAGCTGCGCCCCACGATCATCTGGCCGTTCGCCAGAAGCGCCGAAGCGAGCGTGTCGCCGGCATAGCCCTGGTATCGGTGGCCGTCGAAGGAGAAGCGGAGCGGGCGCGACCGGTCGAGGAGACGGCCGCCGCGGTTCAGGCGGGTGCTCATTGGGTGGCCTCAGGGGCGGGGGTGGGCGCGCCGGGCTCGAAGCCGCGGCCTGCGCCTCCGGTGGAGATCAGCTCGCGCAGGGAGTCCGAAGGCTCGGCGAGGGAGGCGGGATAGGTGCCGAAGACCTGCATCGTGGCCGTGTCGCGGGCGGCGAGGAACCACTTGCCGCAACCGTAGCTGTGGCGCCAGCGCTCATAGTGCGGGCCCTTGGGGTTCTCCCTGTGGAAGAGGTAGCCCAGGAAGTCGTCGTCCGAGCTTTCGGGGCCGTGGCGCTTGAGATGCGCCTCGCCACCGGGGGAAAGCTCGGTCTCATCGGCGGCCACGCCGCAATGGGGGCAGGTCAAGATCAGCACGGCGGAACCCTGAAGCTGAGAACGACGGAAAGCCGCCCCCCGGTCGGGAGGCGGCTGCACCGGCCCCGGGGGGACGGCATGACGATGAGGCGGCGCGGGGCGCCGCCTCTCAGATGTTCGAGCGGGCGGGCGTCACTCGGTGATGGTCGCTTCGCCTTCGGTCGCGGTGGATTCGGTCGCCGGCACTTCGGTCGTGCCGCCGGTGTCGGTGGTTTCGTCCGTTCCGGTGGCCGCATCGACGGCATCGTCGGCGACAGCCTCGTTGGCGTCGGTCGTGGCAGCGCCCGTGGTCGCAGCGTCGTCGGTGGCCGCAGCATCGTCCGTCGCGGCATCGGTGGCCGTTGCGTCCGTAGCCGTCGCATCGGTCGCCGTGGCGTCGGTGCCGGTGGCGTCCGTAGCTGTAGCATCGGTGGCCGTGGCGTCGGTGCCGGTGGTGGCAGCAGCGTCATCGGTGGCTGTGGCGTCCGTGGCTGCGGCATCGGTACCGGCCGCTTCGCCCTCGGGCTCCACGACGACGGTGGTGCCGCCTTCGCCTTCGACCGTGGTGGTGGTGGCGTCAGTGCCGCCAGCTTCGGTCGTCGTGGCGCCAGTCGCAGCGGGCTCAGTCGTCGCGGTGTCGGTCGCGGCGTCATCGGTGACGGTGACTTCGGCGTCGCCGCCTTCAGTCGTCTGCACGGCGTCGTTGCCGGCCGACATGAACCACCACAGAAGAAGGAGAGCGACAACGATCGCGCCGATGATGAAGGCGATCGAGCTCCCCGAGCGACGCGGAGGCGTATAGTTCGGATCGGACATGACTTGGGCTCCGTGGCTATGTCGTGTGACGCCGCAACGAAGCCGCAAGTTGCCCGGTTCCCGGAACCGTGAAGATTCTTGATCAATGCGCGACCCCTGCGGCCACGCTTTCGTCAATGAAGCGCCCCTCGCGGAAGCGGTCGAGGCCGAAGTCGGCGGCGAGGGGTCCGGGCTCCCCTTTGGCCACGAGTTCGGCCATGGCCCAGCCCGAGCCGGGGATGGCCTTGAAGCCGCCGGTGCCCCAGCCGCAGTTGACGAAGCAGTTGCCCAAGGGCGTCTTGCTGAGGATGGGCGAGCGGTCGCCGGTCATGTCCACGATCCCGCCCCACTGCCGCAGCATCTTGAGCCGGGAGATGATGGGGAAGGTCTCGATCAGGGCGCGGACGGTTTCCTCGATGTGGTGGAAGGAGCCGCGCTGGGTGTAGGCATTGTAGCCGTCGGTGCCGCCGCCGATCACCATCTCGCCCTTGTCGGACTGGGACATGTAGCCGTGGACGGTGTTGGCCATGACGACCACGTCCATGCAGGGCTTGATGGGTTCGCTGACCAGCGCCTGGAGGGGCATGGATTCGATGGGGAGGCGGAAGCCCGCCATTTCGGCCAGGACGCTCGAATGACCGGCGACGACGATGGCGAGCTTGTCGCAGGCGATGGTGCCGCGCGTCGTCTCCACGCCCGAGACGTGGCCGTTGGCGGAATGGACGCCCTTAACTTCGCACTGCTCGATGATGTCCATGCCCATGTCGGCGCAGGCGCGGGCGTAGCCCCAGGCCACGGCGTCGTGCCGGGCGGTGCCGCCCCTCGCCTGCCAGAGAGCGCCCAGGACCGGGTAGCGCGGGCCGTCGATGTGGATGATGGGGCACAGCTCCTTGACGCGGGCGGGGGAGATGAACTCCGTCTCCACGCCCTGGAGGGCGTTGGCCTCGGCGGTGCGCTTGTAGCCCCGGACCTCGTGCTGGGTCTGGGCCAGCATCATGACGCCGCGGGGCGAGAACATGACGTTGTAGTTCAGCTCCTGGCTCAGCGTCTCGTAGAGCGAGCGGGATTTCTCGTAGATCGCGGCGGAGGGGTCCTGGAGGTAGTTCGACCGGATGATGGTCGTGTTGCGGCCCGTGTTGCCGCCGCCGAGCCAGCCCTTTTCGATGACCGCGACATTGGTGATGCCGAAGTTCTTGCCGAGGTAGTAGGCGGTGGCGAGGCCATGGCCCCCGGCGCCGACCACGACCACGTCGTAGCGCGACTTGGGCGCGGGCGAGGCCCAGGCGCGGTCCCAGCCGGAGTGCTGGCGGAACCCCTCTCGGGCAAGGGCGAAGACGGAATAGCGGCGCATGAATCGTCCCCCGGGCGGCGTGCTGGCCGTCTCTAATAGAGTCCGGGACGGGGGGAAAGCGGGCTGCGCTGCGGCACAAGGCCTCGCGAATGCGACCTTTCGTGATCGGGTCGCTGCGACTAGATAGGCGGCGCGCCACGGGGGCGCGGGGGCTTGGGGTTCATGCTGTTCTGGATCGTTGCGGGAACGCTGGCCGCGCTGGTGGCGGCGCTGATCGCGCGGCCCCTCCTCGCGCCGCCTGCGGGGGAGGCGGAGGCCTCGCCCGACCAGGCCATCTACCGCGACCAGTTGGCGGAGGTGGACCGGGACCTGCGGCGCGGCGTGCTGCCCCCGGCGGAGGCCGAGCGCGCCCGGGTGGAGATCGCGCGGCGGCTTCTGGCGGCGGACCGCGCGGGGCCGCTGCGGTTCCGGGAGGCGCCCCGGGGCGCGGCACTTGTGGCATCCAGCCTTGCGGCGGTGCTCGTGGTGATCGGGGGCCTGGGGCTTTACAGCGTGCTGGGCTCCCCGGGTGTCGCGGATCTGCCGCGCGAGGCGCGGCTGGCGCAGGCGGAGGCGTTGAAGGCCGCGCGCCCCTCGCAGGAGGAGGCCGAGGCTGAGGCTGCGGGCATGTTCCCGGAACCGGAGGTCCCCGCCGACTACCAGCAGATGATTGAGGAGCTGCGCCGGGTCGTGCCGACGCGGCCCGACGACCTCCAGGGCTGGGAGCTTCTGGCGCAGCACGAGGCTCGGCTGGGCCGCTACGGCGATGCCGCGCGGGCACAGGAGCGGGTCGTCGCCCTCAAGGGCGAGGGTGCGACGGTGGAGGACTGGATGGGCCTCGCGGACCGCATGGTCGCGGCGGCGGGCGGCACCGTGACGCCCGAGGCCGAGCGCGTGCTGGCGGAGGTCACGGCGCTGGATGGGGAGAACCTGGGGCTCCTGTATTACCTGGGGCTGCTGGAGGCGCAGACGGGGCGGCCGGACCGGGCCTTCCCGCTGTGGCGCAAGGTGGTGGAGGATGCCCCGGCGGAGAGCCTTCACCGGCGGCTGGCCGAAGGGCAGATCGAGGAGGTGGCTTGGCTCGCGGGGGTGGACTACCAGCCCCCTGCCGCGCCCGGACCGTCGCCCGAGGAGATGGAGGCCCTGGCGGGGATGGAGCCGGAGGCGCAGGGCGAGATGATCCGGGGGATGGTCGATTCGCTGTCGGAGCGGCTTGCCACCGAAGGCGGGCCGCCGGCGGACTGGGCGCGGCTGGTTACCTCGCTTGCCGTGCTGGGGGAGACGGAGCAGGCTGCCGCCGTCCTGGCGGAGGCGCGGGGCGCGTTCGCGGGCAGCGCGGAGGCCGGGGCCCTGCTCGATGAGGCCGCGACCATGGCGGGGATTGCGGAATGATCTGCACGGATGCCGAAGCCTTTGCCGCGCTGATGCCGCGCGACGGAGCCATCGCGGGTCTCGATCTGGGGACCGTCACCATCGGGGTCGCGGTGTCGGACCGGCGGCGACGGGTGGCTACGCCGCTCGAGACCGTGAGGCGGACGAAGTTCACGCTGGACGCGCAGCGCCTTCTGGAGATCGCGGGTGCGCGGGACCTCAAGGGCTTCGTCCTGGGCCTGCCCATCAACATGGACGGCAGCGAAGGGCCCCGGGCGCAGAGCACGCGGGCCTTTGCGCGCAACCTTGAGCGGCTCACGGAGCTTCCCATCGCGTTCTGGGATGAGAGGCTGTCCACGGTCGCGGCGGAGCGGGCGCTGCTGGAGGCGGATATGTCACGCAAGCGTCGCGGCGAGATCATCGACCATGTGGCCGCCGGGTTCATCCTCCAGGGGATGCTCGACCGGCTGGGTCACTTGGAGAATCGCGATGGATGAGGTCTGGAGCCGCCCCGAGCCGCAGAGCCCGTGCCGGAAGGTCTGCGTGATCCATCCGGAGTCGGGCCTCTGCATCGGCTGCCTGAGGACGGGCGAGGAGATCGCCGCCTGGCCCCGCATGGCGCCCGAGGCGCGGCGCGCGCTGATGGCGGAACTGCCGGGGCGCGAAGGCCGCCTGGCCCGGAGGCGGGGCGGCCGGGCGGCGCGGGTCGGGGAGTGACCCGGCCGTAAGGCGCCGATCAGGGCGCGGAGGACTCCTCCTGAGCCGGAAGGGTCGGGGCGAGCAGCGCGGAGACGGGGGCGACCGTGACCTCCTGCGCGCGGCCCTGGCTCGTCCACTCTGTCACGGCGTCGAGCGTCTGGGGCCGGACGCGGCCGAGGAGGACGACTCCTCCCTCCTGTCCCGCGCGGCGCACGGCGTCGTCGAGGCCGCGCCGGATGGCCGTGGCGTCCTGCCCCTCGCCGTCGAGATCGCGCTGGATTCCGGCGGCGGGGATGCCGGCACCCTGCGCGGCGGCGAGGCCGGCGTTGAAGCCTTGGGAAACCAGCACGACGCCGCGCCCTTCGCGGGCGGCCATGGAGAGGCCCATGGAGGCGGTCGCGTTGCGCGCGTTGAGGCCGCCCTGCCCCAGGTCGAGCAGCGCCACCGTTTCAGGCAGTTCGCGCAGGCCCCCTTCGAGGAAGACCGCCGCGTCCTGGGGCAGCGCGCCGTCGGGCAAGCTTGCGACCAGCAGCGCCTCGATCCCGGCGTCGCGGTAGGCGGCGAGGCGTTCGGCGGCGTCGGGGAGCGAGGGGTCGATCGCCACGCTGACGGGGACCGGCATCGCGGACAGCGCCGCGGCATCGGCGGGGGCCTGCCCTTCGTCGAGTAGGATGAGCGAGACGAGGGGACGATCCTCGGCAGGAGGTTCGAACGTGGCGGCGTAGCGGAGGAGCGCGGGGGTGTCCTCCGGCAGGGCTTCTGGCTCGGGCTCCTCGGCCGGGGGCTCCTCGGCGGGCTCGGCGCCGAGGCGGTTCACGCGGACGGTGCTGGTGCCGGGGAGGGTTGGCTCAGAAGGAGCGGGCGTGAGCGTGTCGGGGGCCGGGGCAGGCTCCGGTGGGGACTCGGTGGTGGTGGCGGGCTCGGGAGCCTGGGTGGCCTCGGGCGATGCGCTCGCGGAGGCGGGATCGGGCGCTGGGGATTGAGGTGGCGCGGCGTCCTCGGTTGTCGCGGTGTCTGACGTTGCGACCTGAGCCGTCCCGGACTCAATCGGCGCGGCTTCGGGAGCAGCGCGCTCGGGCGCGGTGGAAGCGGGAGCGTTCAGGTCGGGCTGCGGGGTCTCGGACGCGGCTTGAGCGGGTTCGGGGGGTGCGGGGAGGTTCGGCTCCGTGCCTTGGGGCTGGGGGTTAGCCTCAGGAGCGGCGGGCGGGGGGCTGTCCGGCGAGGGGAGTGGCTGCGCCTCAGGAACGGCTTGGTGCGGCGCGGGCTGGTCGGCGCTTGGTTCGGCCAGGGCGACCTGTTCCTCGGCGGCTGAGGGCGGCGGGGCGGGGGCGTCCAGGTCGTCCGCTCCGGGCGCGGGTTGGGTGTCGGCGGGGATGCTGGAGTCCGGGGCGTCGAGGTTGGCGGCAGCGGGGTCGGCCTCCGGAGCCTCGGCGGAGGGAGCCGGGACAAGTGGGACGTCAGCCGGCGGCTCTGCGGTGTTCTCGGCGACGATCTCGGGAGCGTCAGCCGTGGACGCAGCTTCCTCGGACGGGGCTTCGGGGACAGGATCGGTCGCAGTCGCTGGGACGTCCCCTCCGGCGATGGGCGCGGGATCGGCTCCATCGGAGACCACGACGGGCGTCGCGCCGACGGGGGCCTGCGCCGTGTTGCCGCTTGGCGTACCAGTGCGGCCAACGGCATGCTGCGGCGCCGGGGCCAGAAGCGACAGGCCCGTCAACGCGGCCGCACTGAACACAAGGCCGACCAGCAGCCCTCCGGCGAACCCCTTCACGATCTCCTGCCCCCGTCTTGACGCCGCCGTGCGCCCGGCGGCATGGTTGCGCCCGTTCTAGCGCAGGCTGTGCGGCCCGCGAACCCCATTTCGCCCGCGAGGGCCCCTGCGCCCGGAGGCGGTGCCATGCTGCTGCTGATCGACAACTACGACAGCTTTACCTACAACCTCGTCCACTATTTCGGCGAGCTGGGCGCGGATGTCGTGGTGCGCCGCAACGATGCGCTGGACGTGCAGGAGGCGATGGGGATGCGCCCCGACGGGATCGTCCTGTCCCCTGGGCCCTGCGATCCCGCGCAGGCCGGGATCTGCCTTCCGCTGATCCATGCGGCGGCGGAGACGAGGACGCCGCTGCTCGGGGTGTGCCTGGGCCATCAGGCCATCGGAGAGGCCATGGGCGGGCGGGTCGTGCGCTGCCACGAGATCGTTCACGGCAAGATGGGCACGATGCACCATGCGGGCCAGGGCGTGTTCCGGGGCCTGCCCAATCCGTTCCAGGCCACGCGCTACCATTCGCTGATCGTGGAGCGGGAGACGCTGCCTGCGTCGCTGGAGGTCACGGCGTGGCTGGAGGACGGGACGATCATGGGTCTGCGGCACCGGACGCTGCCCATCGAAGGCGTGCAGTTCCACCCCGAAAGCATCGCGAGCGAGCATGGCCACGCGCTGCTCCGGAACTTCCTCGACACGCTGCCGGTGGCGGCATGAGCGATGCGCTCAAGTCGCTGATCGCGGCGGCGGTGGACCGGTCCCTCACGAGCGAGGAGGCGGAGCGGGCCTTTGGCATCCTGTTCGAGGGCGACGCCACGCCGAGCCAGATCGGCGGGTTTCTCATGGTGCTGCGGACGCGCGGGGAATCGGTGGAGGAGATCGCCGCCGCCGCCGGGCAGATGCGCGCGCGCTGCCACCGCGTCCGCGCGCCTGAGGGGGCCATCGACATCGTGGGCACCGGGGGCGACGGGAAGGGGACGCTCAACATCTCCACCGCGACGGCCTTTGTCGTGGCGGGGGCGGGCGTGCCGGTGGCCAAGCACGGCAACCGGAACCTGTCGTCCAAGTCGGGCGCGGCGGACGCGCTGACGGCGATGGGCATCAACGTGATGGTGGGCCCCGCCGTGGTGGAGCGGGCGCTGGAGGAGGCCGGGATCGGCTTCATGATGGCGCCGATGCACCATCCGGCGATGAAGCACGTCATGCCGTCGCGGGCGGAGCTTGGGACGCGAACGATCTTCAACGTGCTGGGGCCGCTGACCAATCCAGCGGGGGTGAAGCGGCAGTTGACGGGGGCTTACTCGTCGCACCTCCTGCGGCCTATGGCGGAAACGCTGGGGCGGCTCGGGTCGGAGCGGGCGTGGCTCGTGCACGGGTCGGACGGGACGGACGAGCTGTCCATCGCGGGCCCGAGCCACGTGGCGGAGCTGCATGGCGGGCAGGTGTCGGAGCGCGAGATCCATCCCGAGGATGCGGGCCTGCCGGTCCATCCGTTCGAGGCAATCCTGGGCGGCGCGCCCGAGGAGAACGCCCATGCCTTCCGCGCGCTGCTGGAGGGGGCCGAGGGGGCCTATCGCGACGCGGTGCTCCTGAACTCTGCCGCGGCGCTGGTGGTGGCGGGCGCCGCGACCTCCCTGCCGGAAGGGGCGGAGATGGCGCGCGAGAGCATCGACAGCGGTGCCGCGGCGGAGCGGGTGGCGCGTCTGGCGGAGGTAAGCCCCCTGCCCGCGTGAGGCGGCAGCGGGGGGGGGCCGCCGTCTGGAACGACGATGCGCGGGACCGGAGCGGGCTCTCCGCGCGTTCTGCCACTGAGCCACCATGGAGCCTGTTCATGGCCAGTCAGCCCGACCTCTTCACCCCAGCGCCGTCCACGGTTGCCCCGGACCTGAGCCCGATCCCGGAGGGCTGGGCCGACCTGCCCTTCTTTGCCGAGGATTGGCCCCGGATCGCGGAGGCGCTGGCCCGCGATCCTCGGCAGATCTTGCCGCCGCATGACCGCCGCTTCCACGCGCTGGCGCTGACTCCGCCCGACCGGGTGCGGGTCGTGATTTTGGGCCAGGACCCCTACCCCACGCCGGGTCATGCGATGGGGCTGGCCTTCTCGGTCAACCCGGATGTCCGGCCCCTGCCCAAGTCACTTCAGAACGTCTTCCGCGAGATGGGCGATGACACGGGGGAACGGCTGCCGAACGGGGACCTGTCCGGGTGGGCGCGGCAGGGGGTGTTGCTCCTCAACACGCATCTGTCGGTGCCGGCTGGCGTGATCGGCGGGCATGCGAAGCTCGGGTGGGAGAAGCTGACCGGGCAGGTGATCGCCCGCGTGTCGGAGCGACCCACGGCGTTCGTCCTTTGGGGCAAGCCCGCGCAGGCGCAGGCGAAGCATATCCGGCCGGGCGAGCATCTGATCGTGGAAAGCGCGCATCCGTCGCCGTTGTCGGCCTCGCGCGGGTTCTTCGGGTCGCGCCCGTTCAGCCGGGTCAACGGCTGGCTGGAGGGCCGGGGCGAGCCGCCGATCGACTGGGGCGCGGCGGCGTCTGCTAGTGGATAACAGCGGCGGCGCGCTTCCCAAGGCATCGGCTCACCTCTATGTGACGGGCATGGATACTCTTGACCGCATCAGGGCTTACAAGCTCGAGGAAATCGCCGCCCGCAAGGCCGCGATCCCCCTCGCCGAACTCGAGGCCGAGGCGCGTGCCGCCTCTGCGCCGCGCGGATTTGCCAAGGCGCTCTCGGAGGCCGCCCGGAAGGGCTATGGCCTGATCGCCGAGATCAAGAAGGCGTCTCCGTCGAAGGGCCTGATCCGCGACGACTTCGATCCGCCCGCGCTCGCCCGCGCCTATGCCGAAGGGGGCGCCGCCTGCCTGTCGGTGCTGACGGACGCGCCGTCGTTCCAGGGGAGCGAGGCGTTCCTCCGGCAGGCCCGCGCGGCGGTGAGCCTGCCTGTCCTGCGCAAGGACTTCCTTTACGATCCTTGGCAGGTGATCGAGTCGCGCAGCATCGGCGCGGACTGCATCCTCCTTATCATGGCCTCGCTGTCCGACGCGCAGGCGGCGGAGCTTGAGGCCGCGGCGCAGAGCTGGGGCATGGACGTTCTGATCGAAGTCCACAACCAGGAGGAGCTGGAGCGCGCCTCGCGGCTCAAGTCGCAGCTCATCGGGATCAACAACCGCGATCTCAAGAGCTTCGAGGTTTCTCTTGATGTAACGCGCAAGCTGGCGCGGCTCGTGCCGGTGGATCGGCTGATCGTGTCGGAGAGCGGGCTGTCCACCGCCGATGATCTGGCCGACCTCGCCCGGTATGGCGCGCGGGCCTTCCTCGTGGGGGAAAGCCTGATGCGACAGGAGGATGTCGCGGCGGCGACGCGGTCGCTTCTGGCGCGGCCCCTGTCGGCGGCGGGCGGGCTCTGACGCGACCGGGGGGACGGGGATGACGCTCACCCATTTCGGCGAGGACGGCGAGGCGCGGATGGTCGATGTCTCGCCCAAGGGCGAGACGCAGCGGATGGCCGTGGCCGAAGGAACGCTGACCATGCGGCCCGAGACGCTGGCGCTGGTGCGCGAGGGACGGGTCGGCAAGGGCGATGCCCTGAGTGTGGCCCGAATCGCAGGGATCATGGGGGCCAAGCGGACGGCCGACCTCATCCCGCTTTGTCACCCTCTGGCCCTGTCGCAAGTCGCGGTGGACCTCGAGCCCGACGACGCGATCCCAGGTGTGCGGATCACCGCGACGGTGCGGATGACCGGCCGGACGGGCGTGGAGATGGAGGCGTTGACGGCAGTGTCGGTTGCGGCGCTGACGCTCTACGACATGCTGAAGGCGGCGGACAAGGCGATGGTCATCGGGCAGGTGCGCCTGCGCGTCAAGGAGGGCGGCGCGTCGGGCCGCTACGAAGCGCCGTGATTTCGGTCAGCGAGGCTCTGGACCGTCTGTTCGCACTCGCGCCCGGCCCGCAGCCTGAGGAGGTGCCGCTGGTCGAGGCAGCGGGGCGCGTGCTGCTGCGGCCTGTAGTGGCGATCCGACATCAACCGCCTTTCGCGGCCTCGGCCATGGACGGCTATGCGGTTCGCGCCGCGGAGGCCGGCTCGAGGGTGCGCCTCCGCGTTGTGGGCGAGTCCGCGGCGGGGCGTGGCTTCTCGGGCCGGATCGGGCCGGGCGAGGCGGCGCGCATCCTGACCGGGGCGCCGCTGCCTGAAGGGGCCGATGCGGTCGTCATTCAGGAGGAGGTCACGCGCGAGGGGGACACGATCACGCTGTCCGCGGATGCCGTGGCCGCCCATGTCCGGCCCGCCGGGAACGACTTCCCCCCGGGGGCGAGGCTGGAGGCCCCGCGCCGCCTGTCGCCGGCCGAGGTCGCCCTGATTGCCGCGATGGGTCATCCGACCGTCACGGTCGCGCGGCGCCCGCGCGTGGCGATCCTGTCCACAGGGGACGAACTGGCGATGCCAGGCGAAGTGCCGGGGCCTGACCAGATCTATGCGGCCAACGCGTTCGGGCTTCACGCGCTGCTGATGCAGGAAGGCGCGAGGCCCAGCCTTCTGCCCATCGCGGGGGACCGGCCCGAGGCGCTGGCAGCAGCCTTCGACCTCGCCCGCGGCGCGGATCTGGTGCTGACGATCGGGGGCGCTTCGGTCGGGGATCACGACCTCGTGGCACCTGCCGCGCAGGCCGCCGGGGCGGGGCTGTCCTTTCACAAGGTGGCGATGCGGCCGGGCAAGCCGCTGCTCGCCGGGCGTTTTCCGGATGGGACCATGCTGCTCGGCCTGCCGGGGAACCCTGTTTCCGCAATGGCTTGCGGGGCGATCTTCCTGCTTCCCCTGATCCGGGCCATGCTGGGGCTGCCAGCCCGACCCGCCCCGCGCCTGCGTGTTCCTCTCGCCGCGCCGCTGCCCCCGAATGGCCCGAGGGAGCATTACCTTCGCGGGCGCCGCGACCCCGATGGGAGCGTGCGCGCCTTCGAGCGGCAGGATTCCTCGCTGCTGTCGGTACTTGCGGAGGCCGACTGCCTTGTCGTGCAGCCCCCATTGGCACCCGCTTTGCAAGCGGGAAATGACGTGGAGATCGTGTTAATTCGGTAGAACGACTTGACACAAAACGGGAACAGCCCCAGAACATAGGAACAGTTACTCGCGGGGACCCCGGCCATGCTGACCAAGAAGCAACTCGACCTCTTGGAGTTCATCGACCGGCGCCTCCAGCGTGATGGCATCCCTCCCTCCTTCGACGAGATGAAGGAAGCGTTGGACCTGCGCTCCAAGTCCGGGATCCACCGGTTGATCACGGCGCTGGAGGAGCGGGGCTTCATCCGCCGCCTCCCCCACCGCGCGCGGGCCCTTGAGATCGTTCGCATGCCAGATGCGCTGGTCGAGAAGTCAGGGCGTCCGGGCTTCGTGCCGCGTGTGATCCAGGGCGACCGCCCCTCGGCCCCGCCGCCGCGCGGCGCAATGTCCGTGGAAAGCGGCGGCGCGCAGGACGTGCCCCTGATGGGCCGCATCGCCGCGGGTGTGCCGATCGCCGCGATCAGCGAGGTCGCGCGCCATGTCGCCGTGCCCCAGGCGATGCTCTCCCCCGGGGAGCACTACGCGCTGGAGGTCAAGGGGGACTCGATGCGGGACGCGGGCATCAACGACGGCGACGTCGTGGTGATCCGGGAAACGACGACGGCCAACGTGGGCGACATCGTCGTGGCGCTGGTCGATGGGCAGGAAGCCACGCTCAAGCGCTTCCGCCGGCAGAACGGCATGATCGCCTTGGAAGCGGCGAACCCGGCCTACGAGACCCGGATCTATACCGACGACCGAGTGAAGGTGCAGGGCCGCCTCGTGGGGCTTATCCGCACCTACTGACCTCCGGGCCGGGCCCTTCGGGGCCCGATCCTCCCGCGTGTGATCGGAAGGGGAAAGAGGATGGAACAAATGATGAACCTGCGAGTGGTAAGCGCCCGTGATCCTGCTGAGGGCGAAGGGGCGTCGCCCTGGCGGTCTCTGGACAGCGTCCTGTCGGGCCTTGTCGCACGGGCCGAGGCGCAGCGGGCCGAGGCTGCGCGCGATGAGGACGTGCCCTTTGCGCCGGCCTGGGCGGCTGAGTAGCGACCCGGGGAACGTGTCGGGCTTAGGGCCTTGCCTTGGTGGGGGCAGCGCCGGAGTAGCAGATCGACAGGCGCGCCGGGCTGAACACTCTGCCTTGGCGGGGTGGAATGGAGTGTTCGGCTAGGTGATGCCGGATTAGGGCTCGCCGGAATTTCTTCGGGCTCCTGGCCAAGCCGTCGCGGCGCCGCTTAGTGGGCACGCGCGCCCGTGATGCAGCCATGAGAGTCGCAAAGCTGATCAACGAGGTTGGCGACGTGCTTTGGGCTGGCGAGG
>CADCUU010000277.1 GCA_902805995.1 uncultured Rubellimicrobium sp. | reverse complement strand
GCAGCCGTGGATGTCCACGGCGCGGCCGTCGGACAGGACTGTGATCCGCAGCCCCGAGCGGTCGATGGACAGGGACCCGCCGTCGCGGGCCAGCGCCTCGGCCGTCGCGACCAGGGTGCCGCCCTCGCGGGACGCCACGGCCTCGGAGACCCAGAGGCCGGGATCGGCGGCCTCGATCACCACGGCCTCCTCGGGGCCGAGGGGCGGCATGGAGAGGCGCACGGTGAGGGCGAGGCTGTCGCCGTCGGGCGCCATGGCGCAGCTCGCCACCGCATCGGCCTCTTCGGCAGTCATGGGACGGTCCACCAGGGCGGCGGCGATGATGGGGTCGCGGCGGCCCTCCTCGGGCAGCTCCACTGCGAAGGGCAGGCGCACGGGGACGCAGATATCGTCGCAAACACCGATCTCGATCTCTCCGGCGAGGCGGGCGGGCCCGCCCGAGAGCGTGAGGTCCAGCGGGATCGTCACCGCGTCGTGGTAGCCGATGGAGCGCATCCCGTTGAAATGGAACACATCGGGCACAGGCCAGCGCGCGTCGGCGGCCGTGACGCCGGTGGACTGGCCCAGGTCGAGAAGCGGTGGCAGGCCCGCGGCGCCGGGCGCGCGCCAGTAGGTCTTCCATCCCGGGGCGAGCGTCACCCGAAGCGCCGCCATGTGCCGACCCTCGGCGGTGCGCCAGCCCGGCAGCACCTCGATCCGCGCAAGGTCGGCGGGGGGCATGTCGGCCAGGGCCGGGGCGGCCAGAAGGAGGAGGCAGGCGGGGAGGGCGAAGAGGTTGCGCATGGCCGCAGTTGTTCCAGAGCCGGGGCCCGGGGCAAAGTCACCTTCGCGCGAACCTGCGGGCTGTGGCGGCGCGGCGCCACGTCGGAGAGGGAGGCTCGGGCCTGTGATCGGCTACGCCCTTGATCCACCCCCCGCCGGGCCCCATCATCCGGGAATGGACCCCGAACAGACCTCCTTCGCCGGACAGCTCCTGATCGCCATGCCCGCCATGGGCGACCCCCGCTTCGAGCGGAGCGTCGTCTATCTCTGCGCGCATGGAGAGGACGGGGCCATGGGCATCATCGTCAACAAGCCGGTGACCGAACTGCGGTTCGGCGACCTCCTGGAGCAGCTTGGCCTGCCCCGGCCCGACAAGGGTGGGCGCGACGTGCGCGTGCATTTCGGAGGACCGGTGGAAGGCGGGCGCGGCTTCGTGCTCCATACCGGGGATTACCAGTCCGAAGGCGGAACCATGCGGATCGACGAGGAGGTCTCCATGACCGCCACGCTCGACATCCTGCGGCGTATCGCGGCGGGGGACGGGCCGAAGTCGTCGATGCTGGCCCTGGGCTATGCGGGCTGGGGGCCGGGGCAGCTGGAGCGCGAGATCACGGAGAACGCGTGGCTCACCGGGCCCGCGCGGTCGGAGATCCTGTTCGGGCGCGCGAACGAGCATAAATGGGCGGCGGCGCTGAAGGCGATCGGGGTGGACCCGCAGACGCTGTCGTCGACCGCGGGGCACGCCTGAAGGAAAATCTGGGGACCCGCAAGCCCCCGGAACCCCCGCGTGATTAGCTTTCGGCGGCCAGGGCGCGCAGGATCGCGATGGCGCTTTCGCTGGACCAGTCGGCGTCGCCGGTGAGGCGGGCGACCTCCTGGCCCTCACGGTCGAGGATCACGGTCACGGGCAGGCCCAGGACGCCCATCTCGCGCGCGAGTTGCTGGCGGGGGTCGCGCCAGCGGGGGAGGCTGTCGGCCCCGACCTCGCTCAGGAAGCGGTCCATCTCCACGGGGTCGTTGCGGCCGGTCGCGATGGTGGCCACGCGGACGCCCTCGTCCCCCAAATCCTCCTGCAAGGCGGCGAGCGTCGGCATCTCCTTGCGGCAGGGGGCGCACCACGTGGCCCAGAAGTTCAGCACGACCACCTCGCCCGCGAGGTCCTGGAGCGTCGTCTCGGCCTCCGCGTCGCCCAGGAAGGTGGCCTGGGAGACCTCCACGGGCGCGTCGTGGATCACGAGCTTGCGCATGTCGCCGTCCTGCAAGGCGGACAGGTCTTGGGCTCCCACGCTGCTTATGGCGAGCCCGTTTGCAGCGAGGAGCACCCCCGTGTAGAGAGCCGCGACGACGAACTGGCGCATTCCATTCCCCTGAGGACGCATGACGGACAAAACCTCGAACGCGATGTGGGGGGGGCGCTTCGCCTCCGGGCCCGATGCCATCATGGAAGCGATCAACGCGTCCATCGGCTTCGACCAGAGGCTCGCGTCCCAGGACATCGCGGGCTCGCGGGCCCATGCGGCGATGCTCGCTGCGGTGGGCATCCTGTCAGATAAGGATGCCAAGGCGATCCGGGAAGGGCTGTCGCGGGTGCTGGAGGAGATCGAGGGCGGGACCTTCCGCTTTTCCACCGCGCTCGAGGACATCCACATGAACGTGGAGTCGCGGCTGGGTGAGCTGATCGGGGAGCCCGCAAAGCGGCTTCACACGGCGCGGTCGCGCAACGATCAGGTGGCGGTGGACTTCCGGCTTTGGGTGCGCGCGCAGTGTGATGCCGCGGACGGGGCGTTGGCCGCGCTCCAGCGGGCGCTGCTGGGGCAGGCCGAGGCGGGCGTGGACTGGGTGATGCCGGGCTTCACGCATCTGCAATCCGCCCAGCCCGTGACCTGGGGCCACCACATGCTGGCCTATGTGGAGATGCTGTCGCGGGACCGGGGCCGCTTTGCGGATGCGCGGGCCCGGATGAACGAATCACCTTTGGGGGCTGCGGCGCTGGCCGGGACCTCTTTCCCCATCGACCGGGCGAGGACGGCGGCTGAGCTGGGCTTCGACCGGCCCATGGCGAACAGCCTCGACGCGGTGTCGGACCGGGATTTCGCGCTGGAGTTCCTGTCGGCCGCGAGCATCTGCGCCATGCATCTGAGCCGCCTCGCGGAGGAACTGGTGATCTGGTCCACGGCGCAGTTCCGCTTCGTGCGCCTGTCGGACCGCTTCTCCACAGGATCGTCCATCATGCCGCAGAAGCGCAACCCGGATGCGGCGGAACTGGTGCGCGCCAAGACCGGGCGCATCTTCGGGGCGTCGGTCGCGCTGCTCACGGTGATGAAGGGGCTGCCGCTGACTTATTCCAAGGACATGCAGGAGGACAAGGAACAGGTTTTCGACGCGGCGGACAACCTGTTCCTGGCGCTCGCCGCCACGACGGGGATGATGGCGGATCTCCGGCCCGACCCGGAGAAGATGCGGGCGGCGGCGGGGGCGGGCTTCTCCACCGCGACGGACCTCGCGGACTGGCTCGTGCGCGCGAAGGGGATGCCGTTCCGCGAGGCGCACCACGTGACCGGGGCGCTGGTGGCCAAGGCCGAGAGCAAGGGCGTCGATCTGCCGGATCTGTTGCTGTCAGAGATGCAGGAGGTTCACGCCGGAATCACGGAGGATGTCTTCGGCGTGCTGGGCGTGGACAACTCGGTCCGCAGCCGCACTTCCTTTGGCGGGACCTCTCCGGTGCGCGTAGCGGAGCAGGTCGCCCGGTGGAGAGAGATTCTGGGATGAGAACGATCGCAGTACTGGCGCTTCTGGCCATGGCCGCCTGCGGGGCGGATGGCGCTCCGGTGCGGCCATCCGCCAGCGTGGGCGTGGGCGTCGGGTCGGGCGGCGTGGACCTGGGCGGCAGCTTTGGGGTGACGGAGGGGACCTTCTCGGTTGGCATCGGTCTCTGATCGCGGGGGTGCCCTGCGGCGTCCCGCGCCTTCCGCCTCCCCGCTCCCTTCGCTATGAGGCGCCCTGACGGAGGCGCTTCATGGATCATTTCGTTAACCGCGACGGAGAGCTCTGGGCCGAGGACGTGCCCCTGGCAGAGATCGCGGCAGCCGTGGGGACGCCCACCTATGTCTATTCCTCGGCCACGCTGCTGCGCCACCTCGCGCTGT
>CADCUU010000276.1 GCA_902805995.1 uncultured Rubellimicrobium sp. | reverse complement strand
CCGCCGCTCGGGAAACACCTGCCGCAGCGGCCCCGCGACGGCGCCGTCACCGCAGCCCAGGTCTACCACGTCGCCGTCGGGCGCGTCGTCCAGACGCAGGAGCAAGTCCAGCGCGGGGCGCAAACGAAGACCCCGGAACCGTTGATAGGTCCCGGGGTCCCAGTCCTTGACGGGTCCCGTCACGCGATCAAGCCGTGGGCTCGGGCTCCGCGCGCGGGGGCCGCGGGCGGGAGGTCTTGGGGATCGCCGTGACCGACGAGCCGGGGCCCTGCTGCGGCGGGGTGTCGCCCCGGTCGTCGCCACGGTTCAGCGGCTCGCCCGAGATGACGCGGGTGATCTCCGACCCGGTCAGAGTCTCATACTCCAGCAGCCCCTTCGCCAGACGGTCGAGGTCCTCGAACTTCTCGGTCAGGATGCGCTTGGCCTCGTTGTAGCCCTCGTCGATGAGGCGGCGGACCTCCTCGTCGATGGCCTTCTGCGTCTCGGCGGAATGGTTGGTGCCGCCGCCGTAGGAGCCCAAGTAGCTCTGCTGCTCGTTGGCGTAGTCGATGTAGCCGATGCGGTCCGACATGCCGAACTGCGTCACCATCGCCCGGGCGATCTTGGACACCTGCTGGATGTCCGAGGTCGCGCCCGAGGTCACCTGCTCCGCGCCGAAGACCAGCTCCTCCGCCACGCGGCCGCCCATCGCCATGGCGATCTTGGACCGGTACTTGGTGTAGCTCACCGACAGCTGGTCACGCTCCGGCAGCGACAGCACGAGGCCCAGGGCCCGGCCGCGCGGGATGATCGTCGCCTTGTGGATCGGGTCGTGCTGCGGGACGTTCAGGCCCACCACCGCGTGCCCGGCCTCGTGGTAGGCGGTCAGCTTCTTCTCGTCCTCGGACATGACCATGGAGCGGCGCTCGGCCCCCATCATCACCTTGTCCTTGGCCGATTCGAAGTCGATCATCGTGACGAACCGACGGCCCACGCGCGCGGCCATCAGCGCCGCCTCGTTGACGAGGTTCGCGAGGTCCGCGCCCGAGAAGCCCGGCGTGCCGCGCGCGATGATGCGAAGGTCCACGTCCGGCCCCAGCGGGACCTTGCGGGCATGAACGCTCAGGATCTTCTCGCGGCCCTTGATGTCGGGGTTCGGGACCTGCACCTGACGGTCGAAGCGGCCGGGACGCAGCAGCGCGGGGTCGAGCACGTCGGGACGGTTGGTCGCCGCGACGATTATGATCCCCTCGTTGGCCTCGAAGCCGTCCATCTCCACCAGAAGCTGGTTCAGCGTCTGCTCGCGCTCGTCGTTGCCGCCGCCGTAGCCCACGCCACGCGACCGGCCCACGGCGTCGATCTCGTCGATGAAGACGATGCAGGGAGCGTTCTTCTTGGCCTGCTCGAACATGTCGCGCACGCGGGACGCACCCACGCCCACGAACATCTCCACGAAGTCGGAGCCCGAGATGGTGAAGAACGGCACGCCCGCCTCGCCCGCGATGGCGCGCGCCAGCAGCGTCTTACCGGTGCCGGGGGGACCCACGAGCAGCGCGCCCTTGGGGATCTTGCCGCCGAGGCGGGAGAACTTCTGCGGGTTGCGCAGGAACTCGACGATCTCCTCAAGCTCCTCCTTGGCCTCGTCGATGCCGGCCACGTCGTCGAAGGTGACGCGTCCGTGCTTCTCGGTCAGCAGCTTCGCGCGCGACTTGCCGAAGCCCATGGCCCCACCACGCCCGCCGCCCTGCATCCGGTTCATGAAATAGATCCAGACGCCGATCAGCAGCAGGAACGGCAGCAGCGACAGGATGAAGGCCGTGAAGCCCGACTGCTGCTGCGACCGCGCCGTCACCGGCACGCCCCGCTCGATAAGGAGGTTCGTGACCTCCGCGTCCGGGGGCAGCACGGTGGTGTATTCGCGGTTGTCCGCACCCCGGTAGCGCACTTCCTCGCCGTCGATGGTGGCCTGGGCGACAGTGCCCGATTCGACCGCCGACACGAAGTCCGAATAGGACCGGGCGTTCTGCGACATCGTCGTCTGCCCGCCCGAGAAGAGGTTGAAGAGCGCCAGGACCAGCAGGAACAGGACGACCCAGAAAGCGATGTTGCGCGCGTTGCCCAACGGAGGACTCCCCTTCGCGCAGGCCGAATGCCCGCGCTGTGTTCTGCGAAGATAAGGGCTGTGGGGGCGGGTTCAATGTGAAACGCCCGTGACGCACGGCCTTGCGAGCGGAAAGTGGCAGGCGCGATGTCGCAGGAGAGCCCGTTTCGCGCCCGCCATGCCGCTCTCAGCCGAAGCGGGCAGTCCCGGCGAAGCTCCGACCAGGGTCTCGCGACGGGGCCGTCGCCCTGCCCGACTCGGGGGCGATGCGCACGAGGTCGCCCTCCGGCCGGATCAGGCAACCGGCCAGCGTGGCGCCCCGACCGGCCGCGGCGACGCTCGCGAGCCGCCGCAGCGCCTCCCACCGGGGCCGCCGTTCGCTGCCGCCGACCCACTGCAGCGCCGCCGCGAGGATCCGTCCGGCCGAGTCCGACTGGTCGAATTCACGCAGGAGGGAGATCGGCAGGAGGAGATCCGCCCCTTCCTCCTGCACGGTCCGCGCCGCCGCAGTACGCGCCGCCCCCTCCAGCGACACTCGCGCCCGCGCCATGTGCCCCGCTGTCCGCACGAGCCGGTCCCGGGTCAGCCCCAGTTCCCCAAGCCGCTCCAGCATCGCCCGCGCCCGCGCCCGGTCAAAGCGGGGGTCCTCGTTCGACGGGTCCTCCACCCAGGCTATATCGCGCGCCCGCAGCCAGTCGCGCAACTCCTCGCGCCCAAGGCCAAGGAACGGCCGGCTCCAGCCCATGCCCTCGGCGTCGAAGGAGGCCGGCATCCCCGAAAGCCCGTCCACTCCCGACCCGCGGGCGAGCCGCAGCAGAACTGTCTCCGCCTGGTCGTCAGCCGTGTGGCCAAGGAGCACCGCCGCAGCGCCATTCCGCCGGGCCCATCCGCCCAGAAGACGACGGCGAGCTTCGCGTGCACGCTCCTGCAAATTGCCGCGCCCCGCTCCGTCCCAGCGCAGCACCTCATGCGGCACGCCCAAGGTCGCGCAGGCCCGCGCGACGCCCTCGGCCTCCTCGTGGGAGCCGGGACGCAAACCGTGGTCCACCGTCGCCGCGACAACCCCCCTCCGGGAGGCCAGCACCGTCGCATGAAGAAGCGCCATGCTGTCCCCGCCGCCCGACACGGCGACCGCCAGCGGCCCCGGCACACGCTCGGCGTCGAGCGCCGCCAAGACCTCGCCAACCGCCCCCTCGGGCGTCACAGGCAGCCCAGCGCCTGCCTCTCCGCCTGTGCATCGACCACCAGCGTCGAGCCCGGAAAGCGTGTCGCGATCTCGCCCAGGGTCACGCAGGCGTCGGGGACCTGCCCTAGCTTGCCCAGGTTACGTCCAAGGCCCAGCAGCGCATCGGCCGCGAAGTCCCCGTTCGGGTCGGCCGAGAAGCTGTCCAGATAGGCCCGCGCTGCGTTCGACGTGTCGCCCAGCCCGTCCAGGGCACCCGCCCGTCCAAGCTGCGCCCGCGCCATCAGGGGGCTACCCGGATAGGCCGCGACAAAGGCCGCAAAGCCGTCAGCGGCGCCGCGAAAGTCACCCTGAGCGAGAGCCCCCTCGGCTCGCTCGAAGTCGGCCTGTTCGTTGACGGCCAGGTCCGGGCCGGAGGCGGTGGGTTCCGCCGGAAGGGGGACGACGGTGGCGTTGTCCACGCCACCCAAGGCGGGCGTTGAGCCGAGCTGCGACACGTCGCACCCCTGCTCCAGCTCGCAGACGCGGAATTCGAGGTCGCCCAGCCGGTTCGTGCCATCCGTCGTGATCCGGTTGATGCGGAACTCCAGCTCCTCCGTCTTGGAGGTCAGGCGCTGAAGCTCCGTCTCGATGGCGTTGAGCCGG
>CADCUU010000275.1 GCA_902805995.1 uncultured Rubellimicrobium sp. | reverse complement strand
CAGCCCGGCCCCAGGGCCGGGTGTTCGGTCCTGAAAACCGTCCCCCGGACGGTTTTCTAAACGGACCTCACTCCTCCGTGCCGACCATGAAGCAGGTGGTGCCGCGGGATTGGAGGCGGCGGCAGGCGAGGTCGGCCTCGTCGCGGGTCAGGCCCATGACGTTGGCGTCGAACCCGCCCGAGCGCTGGACCACGCGGCGCAGGCCGTCGCCCAGGGTCGTGGGTTCGGACAGGGCGACGCGGATCAACTCACGCTCGGCGGAGTCGCGGGAGTTGAACTTGCCGAGGTTGATGCCCCAGAGCGAGCCGCCCGAGGTCGAGAGCCGGGTGACCACTTCGGGCTCCTCGGCCACGAGGGGGGCCGCGGCGGGGTCGATGGCGGAGGCGGTCATGATGATCTCGGTCGGCGCTTCCTTGGCGGGTTCGGCCAGGGCAGCGGCGAGGGCGTCGTCGATATCCTCCGTGGGGACGTCGGCAACGAAGGCCACATGCATGGAGCCGGGGCGCGGCACGGGGCGGAGCGAGGTCTCGAGGGCGCCCATCACGCGCTCCTCGCCTTCGGGGAGGACGGGGGCGGCGGGCGCGGGCTCGGCGGCGGCGACCTGGAGGTCGGAGGTGTCGATCATCGGCGGGTCCACCATGACGATCTGGGCGCGCGCGGGGGCGTGATCGAAGCCCATGTCGAGAAGGCGCATCACGCGGGCGTTGCGGTCCGCGGTGGAGGTGCCACCGAAGACCGTGGCGATGATCCGCACCTCGCCCCGCTGGGCGGAGGCGGTGAGGTTGTAGCCTGCGGCGTTGGTGAAGCCCGTCTTGATGCCGTCCGCGCCTTCGTAGGCGTCGAGGAAGCGGCGGTTGGTGTTGTTGACCTGCGCCATCCCGGCATCGGCGGTGCGGCGGGAGAAGAGGTTATAGTACTGGGGGAAGTCGTAGACCATGTGGCGGCCCAGGATGCTCATGTCCCGCGCGGTGGAGTAGTGCCCGTCCTCGGTGAGGCCGTTCATGTTCTGGAAATGCGTGCCGGTCATGCCCATGGCGGCGGCCATCGCGTTCATGCGGGCGGTGAAGCCTTCCTCGCTCCCGCCGATGGCGTAGCCGATGGCGGTGGCCGCGTCGTTGGCGGACTTCACCGCGGCGGCGCGAAGGAGGTAGCGCAGGCGGATCGTCTGGCCTTCGCGCAGGCCAAGGCGCGAGGGCGGCTCGTCGGCGGCGTCGGCCGCGATCCGAACCTCGGTGTCGAGCGTGATCTCACCCTTCTGGATCGCCTGGAAGGCCAGGTAGATCGTCATCATCTTGGTGAGAGAGGCCGGGTGAAGCCGCGTCTCGGCGTTCTCGGAGTGGAAGATCTGGCCCGTGCGGGCGTCCATCACGAAGGCCGCGTAAGGTGCGGCCACGGCCCAGGCGGCGGCCCAGGTGTTCGCAAGAAGGAAGATCGCAAGCCAGGCTGTGCGCCCGAACCAAGTGCCCATGTCACTGCCCCAGTTAGCTGCGGGCGACGGATACATGCCCGTCCGCCTCATGTTCGATCAGGCTAGCATGGGGCCTTAGACGTAAAAAGTGTCTTGATTGAGTCGTGCGTGCTGCAAACAAGGCCCCTCACGGGGATTTCACGCAGATGTTGGGGTCGAATCAGGGTGGGGACACCATTTGCAGTGAAAATCCGGGTTCCCGGAACGGCACGGTGAAAAAGACAGGGCTTGGCTGTGGCGGGGCTGCATCAATCTGCCGCTGCGATCTGTGCAATCAGACTCGAAAACTCACCCAGGGACGCTATCGCCCGGAAGCGGGGATGGTCGAGGGGCGGATCGGCGTGCTCCAGCTCCCACGGGATGCCGTGGGGGACGTGCACGCCCCAGGCGCCGGCGGCGATGGCGGGAATCACGTCGGACTTGAGGGAGTTGCCCACCATCATCGCGCGCCGCGCGCCATGCCGCGCGAAGATGCGCAGGTAGGTTGAGGGGGTCTTGTCCGACACGATCTCCACGGCGTCGAACAGGTCGCCCAAGCCGCTCGCGGCGAGCTTTTGCTCCTGGTGGAGGAGGTCGCCCTTGGTGATGAGGACGACCTCGCCCTCCGCCGCCGCGGCTTCCACGGCCTCGCGCGCCTGGGGGAGGAGTTCGATGGGATGGGCCAGCATGTCGCGGCCCATGGCCAGGATCTCCCTCACCACGGTGCCGGGGACGCGGCCTTCGGTGACCTCCACCGCCGTTTCGATCATGGAAAGGACGAAGCCCTTGATGCCAAAGCCGTAGAGGCCGAGGTTGCGCCGTTCCGCGTCGAGCAGGCGGGCGCGCAGGTGGGGCCCCTCCATGTGGGAGGCGAGCAGGTCGGCGAAGCGGTCCTCGGTGGCGCGGAAGAAGCGTTCGTTGTGCCAGAGCGTGTCGTCCGCGTCAAAGCCGATGGTCCAAGCGCGCATCGTCACGTCCTCGCGTCTTTCCTTGTGCGGTTCGGGGGCTTATATACCGCCTGTCGCAGCTTCACCATTCCAGGGTCGCCAGAGTTTCCCCACATGACGGCTCAGATCTTCTCCATGGCCGACCGGCCCGACCGTGACAATGACGGGGGCACCGGCGTCCGGCTCGAGACGCGGTCCAAGACGCAGCGCCCACCGCTCTACAAGGTGCTCATCCTCAACGACGACTACACGCCGATGGAGTTCGTGGTCCATGTGCTGGAGCGGTTCTTCGGGCTGAGCCATGCCCAGGCCTTCGACATCATGCTGACGGTCCACAAGAAGGGCCTTGCCGTTGTCGGGGTCTATTCCTACGAGATCGCGGAAACCAAGGTGGCGCTGGTGATGGATTTCGCCCAGCGGCACCAGCATCCGCTGCAATGCACCATGGAGAAGGAGTAGGGCCCTAGGCCCGCGCCGAATGGCCCGTTCCCGCATCAGTACCGCCTTCGATGAAGGCCTGTCCCTCCCCGAGGGGGATATCCTCGTGCTCCGGCCGCCTGCGGCCATGGATCTTTATGCCCTGCCGGGCGATCGGCTGCGCATCCACCACACCTTCCGTCCCGACCGCGACGCCTGGGCGTCTGCCGGGCTGCGCGTGGTGGAGGAGCCCGGGGCGGCGGCGGTGGCGCTCGTCTGCGTGCCGCGGTCGAAGGCGCTGGCGCGGGGGCTGATCGCCGAGGCCGCGAAGGCCGCCCCCCTAGTGATCGTGGACGGGCAGCGGACCGAGGGCGTGGACGCGCTCTGGCGCGAGGTGCGGGCGCGGCGGAACGACGAGGTCGAGGGGCTCACGCAGGGGCATGGACGGCTCTTCTGGTTCAGGGGCGGCGCCGGCTTCGAGGAGTGGGCGCTGCCCGGGCCGCAGCAGGCGGAGGGTGGGCTCTGGACCCAGCCCGGCGTCTTCAGTGCCGACGGGGCGGACCGGGGCTCGATGATGCTGGCCGAGGTGCTGCCGGCATCGCTGCCCAAGCGGATGGCGGATTTCGGGGCGGGCGTGGGCGTGCTGTCGCTGGCCGCGCTGGCCCGCGAGGGGGTCCAGAGCATCGACCTGATCGAGGCGGAGAAGCTGGCGCTCGACTGCGCGCGGCTCAACGTGACGGACCCGCGGGCACGCTTCGTCTGGGAGGATGTGACGTCGGGCGCGCGGGGGCCCTATGACGGCATCGTCATGAACCCGCCCTTCCACACCGGGCGCACGCCCGAGCCGCGCCTTGGGGTGGCGTTCCTTCAGGCGGCGGCCAAGGCGCTGACCCCGCAGGGGCGGCTCTGGGTCGTGGCGAACCGGCACCTGCCCTACGAGGCGACACTGGAGGGCCTGTTCCGCCAGGTCGAGGAGATCGGCGGCGACGCGGGGTTCAAGCTGTTGCAGGCCGCGCAGCCCTTGAAGGCCAAGGGCGCCGCGCCACGCGCCGTGGCCCCCACGCGGGCGCGGCGGGGGCGCTAGGCTCTCACTCCGGGTAGGTGGCGATACAGGCCTGGGCGCG
>CADCUU010000274.1 GCA_902805995.1 uncultured Rubellimicrobium sp. | reverse complement strand
GCCCGCCTCACCGGCAAGCGAAAGATGAGCCAGAACCGCAGCGCCGAGGATCGCGTCGGCGTCGCCGAGGCCCTTTCCGCCAGCGGCCTCCCCTCCGACCGCGACGCAGCCGCCCTCATCCCGCGCTAGCCCCCTCCCCTGACAAGCGAACCGCCCGCCCTACCTGCACCCCCGCATCACAACGGGAACCACGCATGTCCGGCTTCATGTTCGCGACCGGGGTAGAGAACAGCTACCCCACCATCGACCAGGGCCGCAAACGCGTAGACGAGATGGAGAAGTGCGGCCACTACACCCACTGGAAGCGCGACTTCGACTGCGTGAGGGAGATCGGCTGCGAGTTCCTCCGCTACGGCCCGCCCATCCACCGCACCTGGCTCGCCCCCGGCCGCTACGACTGGGAGTTCGCCGACCTCACCTTCGCGGAACTCCGGCGCCTCCGCCTCACCCCCATCGTGGACCTGTGCCATTTCGGCGTTCCCGACTGGATCGGCAACTTCCAGAACCCCGACTTCCCCGATCTTTTCGCCACCTACGCCCGCGACTTCGCCGCCCGCTTCCCCTGGGTCCAGCTCTACACGCCGGTGAACGAGATGTTCATCTGCGCCCAGTTCTCCGGCCGCACCGGCTGGTGGAACGAGCAGATGACCTCCGACCTGGGCTTCGTCACCGCGCTCAAGCACCTCGTGAAGGCCAACGTCATGGCCATGACGGAGATCCTGACCGTCCGCCCCGACGCCATCTTCATCCAGTCGGAGTCGTCGGAATACTTCCACGCCTCCTCCCCGTCCGCCATCAAGCTCGCGGAGACGTACAACCAGCAGCGCTTCCTGTCGCTCGACCTCAACTACGGCCACCGGGTCAACAGCGACATGTACGAATTCCTCCTGGGCAACGGCATGACCCGGGACGAATACCACTGGTTCCTGAACCACCAGCTCCGCCGCCACTGCATCATGGGGACGGACTACTACTACACCAACGAACACCGCGTCTATTCCGACGGCCGCGTCACCGCGTCGGGTGAGGTCTTCGGCTACGACGAGCTGACCCGCCAGTACCACGACCGCTACCAGCTCCCCGTGATGCACACCGAAACGAACCTCTGGGAAGGCCCCACGGGGCAGGAGGCCGTGGACTGGCTCTGGAAGGAATGGGCCAACGTCCTTCGCATCCGGAACGTGGGCATCCCGATCCTGGGCTTCACCTGGTACTCGATCACCGATCAGGTGGACTGGGACACCGCGCTGCGCGAGGACAACGGCCGCGTGAACCCTCTCGGCCTCTTCGACCTCAACCGGGACATCCGCGCCGTGGGCCAGTGCTACAAGGAGCTCATCGCCGACTGGTCCGCCGTCCTCCCGGCCATGAGCCACGCCCTCGTGCTGCCCATCGACCGCCCCGACGACGACGAACGCGCCCCTCAGGACAAGGCCGACCACCTGCGCCGCCACGCCGTCCGGCAGGCCCGAAGGGCCGGCGTGGGCCCCGTCGGCCGCCGCGCCGAAGGCCCCCCCGGCGGCTGGTGAGCGCCCCTCACTGCGCCGTCCAGCCCCCGTCCAGCATCAGCGTCCCCCCATTCGCCATGCCGCCGCCCGGCCCGGCGAGGAAGGCCACCGCCTTCGCCACCTCCTCCACGCTGGCGATCCGTCCGATGGGGATGCGCCGCAGCACGCTCGCGGCAAAGGCCTCGTCCTCCAGCCAGACCGCCGCCCCTTCCGTGCGCGTGAAGGTCGGGGCCACGCAGGACACGCTGATCCCCAGCGGCCCCCATTCCACCGCCCAACACTTCGTCAGATGCGCAAGCCCCGCCTTGGTCACGCAGTAGACCGACTCCGTCTCCAGCGCGACCGCGCCCGCCTGGCTGCCCATGTTCACGATCCGCCCACCGCCGCGCGTGACCATCCGCCGCGCCACGGCCTGCCCCGTGAAGAAGGCCCCCCGCAGGTTCGCCCCCATCATGGCGTCGTAATCCTCGGGCGTGACCTCCAGCGCGGGCGCGGGCCGGCTGAAGCCCACATTGTTCACAAGGACGCCGATGGGCCCAAGCCGCGCCTCGACCTCCCCCACCGCCGCTTCGATCCGGGCCACGTCCGTCACGTCCATCCGCACAGCGACGGCCTCGCCCCCCGCCGCACGGATCTCCTCCAACACGCCCTCGCCCCGCGCGGGCTCCCGCAGCCCCAAAGCCACCGAAGCACCCCGTCGCGCCAGTTCCAGCGCACAGGCGCGCCCGATGCCGCGCCCCGCCCCCGTCACCAGCGCCACGACGCCCTCGAAGTCCCGCTCGCCCATCCCCGGCCCCTTTCTGCGATTCCCGGCGATCCTAGCGCAACGGGCCGCGCCCGCGTCAGACCCCTCAAGCCAGCCACAGCGACCGGCCCAAGATCCAGAACACGCGCCCAAACCTTAACGCCGCCGTAACCTTTGCCCCCTGCCCCGCATGGCCCAGGCCCGGCCCATCCCCGGCACCCACGCAACGCGCGTAGCCGTCAGACTTCGTTAACCCGCTTCCGGCATCCTGAGCTCAATCAGCCCCGGACCAGCCGCCATGCCCCTCGACCTCACGCCCGCCGAACAGGCGCTCCTCGACCTGCCGCTTCCCTCGCCCCACCGATTCCCCGGCTGGGGCCACTGGATGTCGCGCTCCGGCCGCATCACGGACCCGGACGCGGCACCCGCCCCCTCAGGCCCCCGCGGCCCGAAGCCTCGGCTGGCTGCCAAAAGCCAGCCGCTCATGGATCGCCGACAGCAGGTCCACGTCGCTGAAGGGCTTGCCCAGCAGAGGCACGTCGGCGGGCCGGTCCTTGATGGCCGACGCATCGGCATAGCCGCTGAGCAGGATCGCGGGCCAGTCCGACCGGTGGCTCCGCGCGAACCTCACCACATCGAGGCCCGACACCAGCGGCATGGCAAAGTCCGTCACGATCAGGTCGAACCGGTCGGGCTCCTTCTCGATGAGCGCGAGCGCCTCCGCGCCCCCGGCGGCGACCTGGACGGTGTAGCCCTGATCCCGCAGCATGGCGGCGGTCAGCTCCCGCAGCGCCCCGCTGTCGTCCACCAGCAGGATCTCCGGCAGCGGCCCGAGCCTCGGCACCCGCAGCAGGGGCGCGGGCGCGGGGATCTCCATGGCGGGCGGCGCCTCGACGGACCGGGGCAGCCACAGCTCCACCCGCGTCCCCTGCCCCACGGCGCTGTCGATCCGCAGCGTGCCGCCGGACTGGCTGGCGAATCCCTGGACGGTGGACAGACCAAGGCCCGTCCCCTTGCCGATCTCCTTGGTGGTGAAGAACGGCTCCATCACCTTGCCCAGATGATCGGGCGCGATCCCCATGCCGGTGTCCTGCACCGACAGCACGACATACTCCCCGGGGGCGAGGTCCTTCTCCCCGAGCCCCACCGTCGCGGCCGTGGCGGCGATGGTGATCGTCCCCCCGTCAGGCATCGCGTCGCGCGCATTGATGACAAGGTTCATCACGGCCATCTCGAGCTGGCTCCCGTCGGCATGGACGGGCCCCACCTCGGGCGGCATCTTCCAGCGGAGGCGCACCCGCCCGCCCAGCACCGGAGCGAGCAGCCCCTCAAGGTTCTCCGCCAGCCTCGGCACCGTGACCTGCGCGGGCCGAAGCTGCTGCCGGCGCGAAAACGCGAGCATCCGGTCGATGAGGTCGGCCCCCTGCCGCGCGGCATGGCGCGTCATCTCCAGGATGGGCTTGGCGCTGTCGGGGATGTTCGCCCGGCGCTCCAGCAGCGACAGCCCGCTCAGCACGGCGGCGAGCAGGTTGTTGAAATCGTGCGCGATGCCCCCGGTGAGCTGCCCCACCGTTTCCATCTTCCGCGCCTGCGCAAGCTGCTCCTCCAGATGCCGCCGCTCGGTCACGTCCAGCAGCGTGCCGAATATCGCCCGCGGCTGCTCCCCCTCCGCGGGCGCGAGGACGCCCTGGTCGAGAAA
>CADCUU010000273.1 GCA_902805995.1 uncultured Rubellimicrobium sp. | reverse complement strand
GTAAATGGTGACGGGGCTTTACATCGTCTTCTCGGGCGGCGCCCCCGGCGCGGCGATCGCCGGCGGGATGATGAGCTTCGCCTCCATGCTGGTCTTCCTCTTCACCGTGGTCCGCCATGGCTTCGGGGTGCAGGTCGCCTCGCGCCCCGGCCTGTCCGGCGCGGCCCTCACCCCGGCCGAATGATCCTCCCCTGCGGGCGCTGCGGCGCCCGTCCTCTCCTCCCTGTCGGACTTCCGGGCGCCCCTTGCGGCGCCCGTTTTTCGTGACCGGCGCCGATCCGGCCCCTTTGCCGGACCGGGCCCAGTCGCTTGCCGGGCCCCGCCCCTTGGCCTACACCGTCCCGGCCAAAGAACCGTCAGGACACCCAGATGCGCCTTTCCCGCTACTTCCTCCCCGTGCTCAAGGAAAACCCGGCGGAGGCGCAGATCGTGTCGCACCGCTTCATGCTGCGCGCGGGCATGATCAAGCAGCAGTCGGCGGGTATCTACTCTTGGCTGCCCCTGGGCCTGCGGGTTCTTCGCCGGGTGGAGCAGATCGTCCATGAGGAGCAGCAGCGCGCGGGCCATATTCCCGTCCTGATGCCGACGCTCCAGTCCGCCGACCTCTGGCGGGAGTCCGGGCGCTACGACGACTACGGGCAGGAGATGCTGCGCATCACCGACCGGCAGGACCGCGAGATGCTCTATGGCCCCACCAACGAGGAGATGATCACCGACATCTTCCGGGCCCATGTGAACAGCTACAAGGACCTGCCGCTGACGCTGTACCAGATCCAGTGGAAGTTCCGGGACGAGATGCGCCCCCGCTTCGGCGTCATGCGCGGCCGCGAGTTCCTGATGAAGGACGGCTACAACTTCGACATCGACAAGGACGCCGCCCTCCACGCCTACAACCGCCACATGGTGAGCTACCTGCGCACCTACGAGCGCATGGGCCTGACCGCGATCCCGATGCGCGCGGCCTCGGGCCCAATCGGCGGCGACAACACCCACGAATTCCTGGTCCTCGCCTCCACCGGCGAATCCGAGGTGTTCTTCGACAGCGCGGTGACGGACCTCAAGCTCGGCGAACGGGAGGTGGACTTCGACAACCGCGCGCAGGTGGCCTCCATCTGCCAGGAGTTCACCAAGCTCTACGCCCGCACGGACGAGACGCATGACGCGGCCCTCTTCGATCAGATCCCGGAGGAGCGCCGCAAGGTCGCCCGGGGCATCGAGGTGGGGCAGATCTTCTTCTTCGGCACCAAGTATTCGGAATCCATGGGCGCCCTCGTGACCAATGCCGAGGGCGAGCGCGTGCCCGTCCAGATGGGATCGCACGGGATCGGCGTCTCGCGCCTCCTGGGCGCGATCATCGAGGCGTCGCACGACGACAAGGGCATCATCTGGCCCGAAGGGGTCACGCCCTTCCACGCCGCCATCGTCAACCTCAAGCAGGGCGACACGGAGGCCGACGCGGCCTGCGACGGCATCTACCAGGGCCTGCGCGCGCGCGGCCTCGACCCGCTTTACGACGACCGCGACGCGCGGGCGGGCGAGAAGTTCGCCACCACCGACCTCATCGGTCTGCCTTGGCGCATCACCGTGGGGCCGCGCGGCCTCAAGAACGGGGTCGTGGAGCTCACCTCCCGCCGGACCGGCGAGAGCGAGGAGATGTCGCCCGAGGCCGCGGTGGACCGCGTGGCGCAGATCTACGCGGGGGTCTGAAGTTCGCTGCGGCACCTGACCGTTGCCGCGCTCGTGGCCGCTCCCTTCATGCCGGGGGTGGCCACGATCCTTTCGGGGGGTGCTCCTGATCCTGGCTTATGGGAAGGCCTGACCTCCGGTTGACCTCGTCGTCACGTCCCGCCACGTTGCCCCCGAAATGGGAGGTAGGACATGAAGGCACTCATCACCTGGGGCGGCTGGCCGGGGCACGAGCCGGAGCTCGTGGCCGACCTCTTCCGGCGCATGCTGGAAAGCGAAGGCATGGACGTCACCGTCACCGACTCGCTCGACTGCTTCGACGACGCGGAGGGGCTGCGCGCCCTCGACCTCATCGTCCCGGTCTGGACCATGTCGGAGCTCTCGCGCGAACGGGCCACCAACGTGTCCGAGGCGGTCGCGCGCGGCACGGGGATCGCGGGCTGCCACGGCGGCATGTGCGATGCGTTCCGGGGCAACCCGCTCTGGCAGTTCATCACGGGCGGCCAGTGGGTCGCGCATCCCGGCGGCGACGGCATCCGCTACACCGTCCGTATCACCGAGCCGGGCCACGAACTCGTGCAAGGCATCGGCGATTTCGAGGTCGCGACCGAGCAGTACTACCTCCACGTCGACCCTGCGAACCATGTGCTGGCGAAGACGACCTTCCCGACCGTGCCTTGGTACCATTCCCCCAACGGCGAGGTGGAGATGCCCGTCGCCTGGACCCGCGCCTGGGGCCATGGCCGGGTCTACTACAACGCGCTGGGCCACAAGGCGAACGTGATCGCCGAAGGCGCCCCCTTTGAGATGCTCCGCCGCGGCCTTGTCTGGGCGGCGCAGGGCAAGGCCGCAACGCAGGGCCAGGGGGTTGAGGAGTTCCAGAGCCCCGGCAGCCATTGGTGATCCCGTGCGGAGGCGTCCTTGACCATGGCGGCGCCGGTCCTTTAGGTCGGGCGACCTGAAAGGACGCCTCCGCATGGCCACGCCCCCCTTCGCCCCTTACGAATGGATGATCGCCTGGCGCTATCTTCGCGCCAAGCGGGCCGAGGGCGGCGTCTCGGTCATGACCTGGATCTCCCTCGTCGGCGTGACGCTCGCGGTCTTCGCGCTGATCGCGACGCTCGCCGTCCGGTCGGGCTTTCGGGAGGAGTTCGTCGACACGATCCTGGGCGCGAACGCCCATGTCACGGTCTATGTCGCGCCCGAGATCGGCCCCCAGGGGCAGGAGATCCGCACCATCCCCGACGCCGAGGCCATGGCCAACCGGATCGCTCAGGTCCCGGGCGTCACCCGCGCGGCCCCGTTGGTCAAGGGGCAGGTCATGGCCACGCATATGGGCCGCAACTCCGGGGTGGAGGTCTTCGGCATCTCGCCCGAGGATCTGGCCGGCATTCCCCGCATCGCCCAGCCCGAGGTGTCGGAGGGCGACATCGCCCAGTTTCCGCAAGGCATCGCCATCGGCTCCGGCATCGCGCGAGAGCTTGGGATTTCGGTCGGCGATCGGCTGCGGATCATCTCGCCCGACGGCGCACGCACGCCGATGGGCGTCAGCCCCCGTGTCTCGGCCTATCCGGTCACCTACATCTTCACGGCGGGCCGCTACGACATCGACCGCACCCGCGCCTACCTGCCCCTCACGGAGGCGCAGGCCTTCTTCAACCGCGATGGCGTGGCGGACGAGATAGAGGTCATGGTCACAGACCCCGACCAGGTCGAGGCGCTGGTGCCCGCGATCCTGGAGGCCGCAGGCCCCCGCGCGTTGGTCTGGACCTGGAAGGACGCCTCCGGCAGCTTCCTCCAGGCCCTGACGGTGGAGGACAACGTCATGTTCGTCATCCTTTCCGTGCTGGTGCTGATCGCGTCCATGAACATCATCTCGGGCCTCATCATGCTGGTGAAGAACAAGGGCCGCGACATCGGCATCCTGCGGACCATGGGCCTGACCGAAGGGGCCGTGCTGCGCGTGTTCTTCATCTGCGGCGCGTCCATCG
This sequence comes from uncultured Rubellimicrobium sp., assembly GCA_902805995.1. Lineage (GTDB taxonomy): Bacteria > Pseudomonadota > Alphaproteobacteria > Rhodobacterales > Rhodobacteraceae > Rubellimicrobium. Next base: position 277 of record CADCUU010000273.1, on the reverse strand, counting down.
GCACCATCGGCACGGTGCTCGGCGTCCTCATGGGCTGCGCCTTCGCCATCTGGATCGACCCGATCTTCGCCGCGGTGAACTACCTGTCGGGCGGGGGCGTCTGGGACCCGTCGATCCGCGGCATCTACCGCCTTCCCGCCAAGCTCGAATGGGGCGACGTGCTGTCGGCGGTGTCCCTGTCGCTGTTCCTGTCCTGGGTCGTCACCCTCTTCCCGGCCCGTCGCGCGGCCCGCATGAACCCCGTCGAGGCGCTGCGTTATGAATGATGCCCTGGCCC
>CADCUU010000272.1 GCA_902805995.1 uncultured Rubellimicrobium sp. | reverse complement strand
GGTCGGCATGGGCCGCGTCGGGGATGCGCGCGCCGCCGAAGAGGACGATGGTCGTCTCCACCCCCGCTTCGTCGAGCATGAGCTGGGGTTTGAGGAGTTCGAGCTGGAGGCGGACGGGGCGCAGCTCCTCCCTCAGGAGGAAGTCGTCGTCGGCGAAGGCGAGCTGGTAGGAGCGCGAGCGGGTCTGGGGCGTGTCGGGGATGTGCTCGGCCGCGGCCATGTCCTCGCCGCTGTGGCGCATGGGGCGGACGGGCTGCGGCTCGGGGGTCGTGAGGGTGCCTTGGGCCAGGGCGGCCTCGGGCAGGAGGGGGTCGGGGCGGGGGTCGTCGTGGGAGTCGGCGGGCATTCGGGCGGTCCTTCGGGTCTATGGAGAACAGATGGCACGGATCGGCGGGAAGCCAAACCCGCCGTCGCGGCAGAGGAGGCCCGGGTCGGTGGCTGGTCGTTGTCGGGACGAAAGCTGCGCCGATTGCGCCGCCCGTTGCCCCGCCCTATGAGCGCAGGCGCCATAGCCCGGAGGTTCCCCCATGTCCCACGCCGCCCTTGAGACCGCCATCGACGCCGCCTGGGAGGACCGGGCCGCCCTGACGCCCGCCACGACCGGAGAGGTCCGCGATGCCGTGGAGGCCACGCTGGAGGCGCTGGACGGCGGCACCCTTCGGGTCGCGGAGCGGGGCGCGGACGGGCAGTGGACCGTCAACCAGTGGGCCAAGAAGGCGGTGCTGCTGTCGTTCCGCCTCAACGACATGGTGCCCATGGAGGGCGGACCGCAGGGGTCGGCCTGGTGGGACAAGGTGGACACCAAGTTCAAGGGCTGGGACGAGGCGCGCTGGCGGCAGGCGGGCTTCCGCGCGGTGCCGGGCGCGATCGTGCGGCGGTCGGCCTTCATCGGCCGGGGCGCGATCCTGATGCCGTCCTTCGTGAACCTGGGCGCCCATGTGGGCGAGGGCACGATGGTGGACACCTGGGCGACCGTGGGCTCCTGCGCGCAGATCGGCAACAACGTGCACCTGTCGGGCGGCGTGGGCATCGGCGGCGTGCTGGAGCCCATGCAGGCGGGCCCCACGATCATCGAGGACGACTGCTTCATCGGCGCGCGGTCCGAGGTGGTCGAGGGCTGCATCGTGCGGCAGGGCTCGGTCCTTGGCATGGGCGTGTTCATCGGCAAGTCGACCAAGATCTTCGACCGGGCGACCGGCGAGGTCACCTATGGCGAGGTGCCGCCCTATTCCGTGGTGGTGGCGGGGTCGCTGCCGTCCCAAAGCGCATCGGGGGGCGGCGTGAACCTGTATTGCGCGGTGATCGTGAAGCGCGTCGACGCGCAGACCCGGTCCAAGACCGGGATCAACGAGCTGCTGCGGGACTGAGGGGCCGGAGGGCTGGGCCTTTGCGGCCCGGCCGCTCCGGGGTTCTAGTCAGCGGACGGTCGGGGCGCGCTTCAGCCCCCGATCACCTCGGCCATGACGCGGTTGAGGTCGTGCTCCTGGAAGGGCTTTTGCAGGAGAGGCTGGCCGGCGAAGCCTTCGGGGAGGCCCGCGGCGCCGTAGCCCGTGGCGAAGGCGAAGGGGATGCCGCGGCGGCGGAGTTCCTCGGCTACGGGGGTCGTCATCTCGCCCGCGAGGTTCACGTCGAGCACGGCCCCGTCCAGCGGACCCTCGGCCACGAGTTCGAGCGCCTTGGCGACGCGCGCGGCGGGACCGACGATGGTGGCGCCCTGGTCGGACAGGATGTCCTCGATCAGCATGGCGACGATGACCTCGTCCTCCACCACAAGGATGCGCTTGCCGGCGAGCCCCTGGGCCGCCCCCGTGTCCGTCATGTCGTCGCGTCTCCCAAATGTCCTGCGTCCCGGCCGCGGCGATGCTGCGCGGCCCCGAGAGGCGCGGGCCTGTCCTGTCGTGGTAGAAGATAGGTCGTCAAGGCGGACGGCAAGAGGTCGCCTAACGCCGTCCGACGCGCGGCTCGGTCCCCGCGAGGAGGCGGGAGATGTTGGCGCGGTGGCGGATGAGGATCAGCGCGGCGAGGCCGAGGCAAAGGAGCGCCGCGTCGGGGCGGCCGAGGAGCACGGCCCAGAGGGGCGACAGGACGGCCGCGACAAGCGCCGAGGCCGAGGAGATGCGCAGCGCCGCGAAGGTGGCGGCCCAGGTGGCGCAGGCGAGGAGGCCCAGGGGCCAGGCCACGGCCAGGAGCGTGCCCAGGAAGGTGGCCACGCCCTTGCCACCCTTGAAGCCGAGCCAGACGGGGAAGCAGTGGCCGAGGAAGGCGGTGAAACCCGCGAGCATCGCCGCATCCTCCCCGGCCAGGGCGCGGGCGAGGAGGACGGCCAGGGCGCCCTTGCCGCCGTCGAGGAGGAGGGTGCCGAGAGCCGCGCCCTTGCTGCCCGTCCTGAGCACGTTGGTGGCGCCGATGTTGCCGGAACCGATGGAGCGGACGTCGCCCAGGCCCAGCGCCCTCGTCAGCAGGAGGCCGAAGGGCACGGAGCCCAGGAGGTAGCCCAGCGCGGCCCAGAGAAGGAGGAGCGAGGTCGGGGAGGTGATCTCGGGCATCAGGGGCTTCCGGTCAGGGACGGTCGGGTTGGGGCGGCGATCAGGGGGGGCTGCTGGCGGTCAGGGGCGGTCGGGTTGGGGCCAGACGCGGCGGCCGCCGACCCAAGTGCCTCGGACGCGGCCCTGGAGGCGGGCGCCGTCGAAGGGGGTGTTCTTGGACTTGCTCAGCAGCGTCCAGCGGTCGAGCACGAAGGGCGCGTGCATGTCGAAGAGGACGAGGTCGGCGGGCGCGCCGCGGGCGAGACGGCCCGTGGGCAGGCCGAGACGCTTGGAGGGGTTGAGCGAAAGGGCGCGGAAGAGGCGCGGGAGGTCGATGCGACCCGCATGGACGAGGCGGAGTGCTGCGGGCAGGAGCGTCTGGAGGCCCACGGCGCCGGGGGCGGCGGCCTCGAAGGGGAGGCGCTTCGATTCCTCGTCCTGCGGGCTGTGCAGGGAGCCCAGCGTGTCGATGAGGCCGGAGGCGAGGGCCTCCACGGCGGCTTCGCGGTCCTCCTCGCTGCGCAGCGGTGGGACGAGCTTGAAGAAGGTGCGGTAGTCGCCGATGTCGAAGTCGTTGAGCGTGAGATGGTGGACCGAGATGCCGGCGGTGACGTCGAGGCCCTGCTCCCTCGCCCGCTGGAGCGCGGGGAGGGCCGCGGCGGTCGTCACCTGGTCGAGGTGGAGGGACGCGCCGGTCATCTGGGCGAGGGTCAGGTCACGCTCCAACCCCAGACGCTCGGCCATGGGGGAGACGGCGGGGAGGCCCTTGAGGGAGGCGAATTTTCCGGACGTCATCACCGCGCCGCGACTGAGGCCGGGATCCTGGGGGTGCGTCACCACCAAGGCGTTGAGGCCGCGGGCGTAGGTCAGGGCTCGGGAGAGGACGCGGGAGTCCTCGGTCACGCGGTCGGCGTCGGTGAAGGCCACGGCGCCCGCGTCGCGGAGGAAGGCGATCTCCGTCATCTCGCGCCCGTCGCGGCCCTTGGTCAGGGCGGCCATGGGGAGGACGCGGACGGGGCTGTCCTGCGCGGCGCGGCGGGCGACGAACTCGAGGATCTCGGGCGTGTCGATGGCGGGGCTGGTGTCGGGGCGGGTGACGATCGTGGTCACGCCCCCGGCGGCGGCGGCGAGGCCGGCGGAGCGGAACGACTCCTTGTGGCGCTCGCCCGGCTCAGACACCTTGACGCCCCAGTCGACGATTCCGGGGGCGAGGTGCTTGCCCTGGCCGCCGATCACCTCGTCGAAGGTGCCCTCCGGGTCGGGGGGGAGGAGGTCGAGGATGCGGCCGGCTTGGATCAGGAGGGCGCCGGGGGTGTCGGTCCCCCCCTCCGGGTCAATGAGGCGGACGTCGCGGATCAGGGTCCGTGTCATCGGCGCGTTCTACCCCCCGGTTTCGGCGGCTGTCCCTTAACGTGGGCGTGAGGGGCGG
>CADCUU010000271.1 GCA_902805995.1 uncultured Rubellimicrobium sp. | reverse complement strand
CCCCGCTGGGACGTTCGGGAGGTGTACGCGATGCACACCGACCCCGGCACGCCGCTCGGCCACATCGTCACGACGCCGGGGCCGATCATGGCGGCCGTGGACGACTTCTGGATCACGCTCAGGGGCAAGGGCGGCCACGCCGCCTATCCGCACGACACGGTGGACCCGATCCCCGCCGCCTGCGCCCTCGTGGCGGCCTTCCAGACCATCCCGTCGCGCAACGCCGACCCGATGCACCAGCTCGTCGTCTCGGTCACCCAGGTCCATGCAGGCAGCGCGATCAACGTGATCCCCGAGGAAGCCCTCGTCACCGGCACGGTTCGCAGCTTCGACGCGGGCCATCAGGCCATGGCCCGCCGCCGGATCGAGGAGATCGCCCAAGGCACCGCCGCGACCTTCGGCCTCCAGGTCGAGATCGACTACCAGATAGGTTACCCCGCCACGATCAACGACCCCGGCCGCACCGCCTTTGCCGCGGACGTCGCACGAGAGGTGGCCGCCGCCGTGGACGACCGCATGACCCCCGGCATGGGGGCGGAGGACTTCGCCTACATGCTCCAGGCCCGGCCCGGCGCCTATGTTTTCCTGGGCAACGGCGACACGCCCTTCTGCCACCACCCGGCCTTCGACTTCGACGACCGCGCCGCTCCTGTCGGTGCCAGCTACCTCGCGCGCCTCATCGAGCGCGCCCTTCCACTGACGGAGTGAACTTATGGGACTTGAGGACGCGAAAACCCAGGTGGACCGCGCCTTCACGGGCGACCTGAAAGGCCTCGCCTTCGAGAACGCCTTCTCCGGCGCGACATCTTTCCTGCGCCGCCGCTACACCAAGCTCCTGACCGGCGCCGACCTCGCCATCCTGGGCGTGGGGTTCGACCAGGCGGTCACGCACCGCACCGGCCCCCGCTTTGGCCCCCGCGCCATCCGGGAGGCGTCCACCCTACAGCCCTACGACCCGCCCTATGGCTGGCCCTTCGACCCGCTTTCCGAACTCGCAGTGGTGGACACGGGCGACCTGGCCTTCGACTACGCCAAGACCTCTGCCTTTCCCGCTGCCCTGACCGCCCGCACGGCCGAGATCCTGGCCCACGGCATCGGGACGATCACGCTCGGCGGCGACCACTTCATCACCCTGCCGATCCTGCGCGCCTATGCGGAAAAGTTCGGCCCTATCTCCGTCGTCCAGTTCGACGCGCACAGCGATCTCTGGCAGGACGACGACATGGAGCGCCTCGACCACGGGACGTTCCTCTACAAGGCCGTCAAGCTCGGCCTCGTAGACCCCGCGACCTCCGTCCAGATCGGCATCCGCACGGTGACGGAGGATCGCTTGGGCATGCCCATGATCGACGCCCGCGCCGTCCACCAGCAGGGGCCCGAAGCCGTCGCCGCCCAGGTCCGCGAGATCGTCGGCGACCGCCCCGTCTACGTCACCTTCGATATCGACGCGCTCGATCCGGCCTTCGCGCCGGGCACGGGCACACCTGTCTGGGGGGGCCTCAACTCCTGGCAGGCCGCGACGATCCTAAGGGAGATGGCTGGCCTGCGCGTGGTGGGCGGCGACGTGGTCGAGGTCTCGCCCCCCTTCGATCCGACAGGGGCCACCGCCATCGCCGGCGCCCATGTCGCGACGGAGCTCCTGTGCCTCTACGCGTGGCACCGGCTCGGCAAGTAGTCCCAGGCCGGCCTCAGCGCGCCAACAGGGCCGCACGCCTCTCCTTCTTCAGGCGGGGCGCTTGCGCCCCGCTCCACTAGAGCGCTCTCAGCCCTTCCGGCGGAACAGACCGCCCAGCAGGCCCTTCTTGGAGGCGTCGCGAACCTCGGCCAGGGGGCCGCGCGACACGGTCATGGTCGCCACATGCGCCCCATCCGGTCCCGGAATCCAGACGCGCCCATCGCCGCCGATGTCATGAACGCCAAGGCCGTGCCGCCGCGCGGCCTCAAAGCCCAGCGAGGCCGCCATCTCCGTATCCTCGACGCGGAACTGCGCCCAGCACAGGGGCTCCGCGAATCGGTAGGCCGCCCAGGTTCGCCGCTGGTCCCAGCCCGGCAGGCTGAAGGGCCCGTCCTTTGGGGGGAAGTGCCGGATCATCTCCATGAACCAGGCTTTCGGCGCCGCACCTGCCTTGGCCGGGTCCAGGCGCATCTCGTCGTTCTCGTGCCACGCCGTAAGCTCCCGCTGCCATGCCGCAAAGGCCTCGGCGCTCGCGGGGGCCACCGCCGGATCGAACACCATCAAATCGAAGCTCATGCCGCCCTCAGTGCTGGAAGTCCCCGGCGCTATAGAACGGGGGAGGGAGCACGTCCACCGGGGCCATGCAACCGCAACGTGCATGTGTGCGCGTGCCACGAAATGGTCAGAATTCGGGTCACGCAACGCGCGTTGGGGTCAGGATTTGCTAACCTTTCGGGCGCATTCTCTCCGAACCACGCTGGAGATCCCCATGCCCGAACCCGAATCCCACGGCCACGCCCAGCGACCCCAAGGGTCCGCGCGAGCCCGCCCACTTCACGACGCGGCTCCCAAGCTGCGCCACAGCAAATCAAGGGCTGTGCACACAGCACCCCGGGCGACAGTAGACGGGCGGGGACGCATGACGCCCCCGCCCCAGATCGGGTCAGAACCCGGCCTTGATCTCCTCGAAGGTCGAGGCATGGCGCTCGCGATCCGCGATGCTGATCGGCAGTTGCGCAAAGACCGGCGCCTCGATGGTGCCCAGGCCCGAGGCGGTCAGCTCCTCCTCGGTGATGTTCTGCATCCCCGCCGCGTTGCCGCTTCCCCAGCCCGCCGAGACGAGAGCAGGCGTCGTCTGCTCGCTCAGGAAGGCGTTGGCGTAGTCATAGGCCTTGTCCTCGTTCCCCGGCCCGTTGGCGAGGTTGACGAAGCCGCAGAGCCACACCGACGACCCTTCCGCCGGCTCGCGCTGGAACCCGATTGGACGGCCTTCCTCCTTCATCGTGGGGAAGGTCTCATTCCAGGCCCAGGCGACCAGCACCTCGCCCGTCGCCATGAGCTGCGCAAGCTCAGCCGGGTCGGTCCAGTAGGTGCGCAGGTTCGGATGCACGTCGCGGAGCCACTGGGCCGCAGCCTCGAACTGCTCGTCAGTCACGCCTTGCGACCAGTCGGTCACCCCAGTGGCGAGGTAGGCGAGCGCCCAGGCATCGTCCACGTTGTCGGGAATTGCGATGCGCCCGGCATAGGCAGGGTTCTTGAACACTTCGAGGGTGGCAACATCTTCGGCCGCAACCTCGTCGGGGTTGTAGGCGATGGCGGTGGTGCCCCAATCGGTGGGCAGGAAGAACATCTCCCCCTCGCCGCCGATCTCCGTCCCCATCAGGTTCGCATCAAGCGTAGCAAAGCTTTCAATCCGCGAGGTGTCCCAGGGCTCCAGAAGCCCCGATTCCTGCCACTTGGGAACCGAGCCCGCGCAAATATGCGCGACATCGGCCTCGAACCCGGCCTGAACCTTCTGGAACGCCTCTTCCTCGTCCCCGAAGAACGAGAAGGTGGGCGGCTGGCCATGGGCGTCGAGATAGGGCTGGTGGAACTCGGGCGTTTCAAAGCCCGGATAGTCCAGCACCACGAGCTCGGCGTCCTGGGCCAGGGCAGCGGTGCCCAGGGCGGCGAGCGAGGCGGCGCCCAGAAGGGTCACGATTCTCATCTGATTGGTTCTCCCGTTGGCCAAGATAGTTGCGGTCCAACGTTAGGAAGGCCTAGGGAACCCTTCAAGCCCCGCCGGCCCGCGACGTGGCGCGGCACCCTTGCGGGCCAAAGGTCTGCCTGCCACGCTGGCGACCCATGCAGGGACGGATCCGATGCTCATGACTCCTAACCGGGTTGCCGGCACTCTCAACCAAGATGGCGGGCCAAGCGAAGCCTGCGCCGTGCTGGTCCCCTTGCGACAATCACATCCGGTGGTGCGGTCGCCCGGACAATCGCGCGTCGGGTGCGACGATGACCGTTTCGGGCCGGTCCTTCACTTACGTTGACCGACCTTCCGATTATCTGCCGCAAGTTCCGGCCCGCTCACATTCCAGCCCTCACCCTCTCCGAAACGGTCCTTCCCTCATGACATCGTTCGATACCGCCTGGGTCCGCTCCCAGTTTCCCGCCTTTGCCGTGCCCGCCCTGCGCGACCAATCCTTTTTCGAGAACGCCGGCGGCTCCTTCCCCTGCGCGCAGGTGGTCCACCGCCTGACGCGGTTCTACACCGAGCGGAAGGTCCAACCCTACGCGCCCTATGAGACGTCACAACTTGCCGGGGACGAGATGGACGAGGCGCGGACCCGTCTCGCCGCCATGCTGGGTGTCACCACGCAGGAGCTGTCCTTCGGCCCCTCCACCACCGCAAATACCTATGTCCTCGCCCAGGCTGTCCGGAAGTGGCTCCGCCCCGGCGATGCAATCGTCGTCACCGACCAAGACCATGAGGCCAATTCCGGCCCGTGGCAGCGGCTTGCGGAGGACGGGGTGGAGGTCCGCGAATGGCGGATTGACCCCACGACCGGTCACCTCGACCCACAGCGACTGTCTGATCTTCTGTCAGACGGTCGTGTCAGGCTGGTCTGCTTCACGCATTGCTCGAACGTCGTGGCGGAAATCAATGATGTGGCTGCGATAACTGCGATGGCCCGTGCCGCCGGGGCGCGGACCTGCGTGGACGGCGTGAGCTACGTTCCCCATGGCCTGCCCGATGTGGGCGCCCTGGGCTGCGACGTGTACCTGTTCAGCGCCTACAAGACCTACGGCCCGCACCAAGGGCTCATGGTCCTCCGCCAGGAGTTCGGTATGGAACTCCCCAACCAAGGCCACTTCTTCAACGGAGATGTGCTCTACAAGCGCCTGACCCCGGCAGGCCCGGACCACGCGCAGATTGCCGCATCTGCCGGCATGGCTGACTATTTCGAAGCGCTGTCCGCCCATCACGGCGGCCCGAGCGACGGCGCGCCCGCGGCCCGCGCCGCCCACGATCTGATGAGGGCGAGGGAAGTGGCCCTGTTGGAGCCGCTCCTCGCCGCGCTCCGCGACCGCAACGACGTCCGCCTCCTGGGGCCTGTCGAGGCCGCCAAGCGTGCGCCGACCGTCGCGTTGGAACTGCCCACCCAAGCCGAAGCGGTGGCGGCGGCGCTGGCCTCGCACGGGATCATGGCGGGGGGCGGGGATTTCTACGCGGTGCGTCCCCTTCGCGCCCTGGGCATCGACCCCGACAAGGGCGTGCTCAGGATGAGCTTCACGCACTATACCTCGGAGGAAGACATCGACCGGTTGATTCAGGCTCTGAGGGACGTGCTCCCAGGCTGAACCAGCCCGTCGTTGGCAAAACCAGGCGTGCCGTCAGCTTCCCTTCGCAACCCCCTGCCGCGAGCGCACATGACCCCGACCGACCGTTCCCCGATCCTGCTCTGGTTCCGCCGCGACTTGAGACTAGCCGACCATCCCGCGCTCCATGCCGCTGCGGCGAGCGGGCGGCCGGTCGTCCCGGTCTTCCTCTGCGACGAAGGCGTGGAGGCCTTGGGAGCCGCGCCGAAGATGCGGATCGGCATGTCGGTTCAGGCGCTGTCGAAGGATGTGGAAGGACGTGGCAGCCACCTGATTCTCCGCCGCGGCGACGCGCTGCCATCCCTGCGGGCGCTGCTGGCCGAGACGGGTGCCGGGGCGGTCTGGTGGACGCGGCTCCACGATCCCTTGTCGCGGCGGCGCGATCAGGAAGTGGCCGAGGCGCTGCGGGCTGACGGCGTGGAGATCAAGGTCTGCCCCGGCCACCTCCTCCATGAGCCTGAAAAGGTGCAGACAGGGACGGGTGGCGGCTACAAGGTTTATGGCCCGTTCTTCCGCGCGATCCGGGGCCGCGACCCAGGCGATCCTCTGCCGGCCCCCTCGCGACTGGCCGGGCCTGACTCCTGGCCCGTCAGCGAGCGGCTGGAGGACTGGCGGCTCGGCGCTGCCATGAACCGTGGGGGGCACATCGTCGCCGCGTGGCAGCGCCCAGGCGAGGCGCTCGCCCGCGAACGGCTGGATCGCTTCCTAGCCGAGAGGGTGGGCGACTACGCCGCGGCCAGGGACCGCCCGGCAATCGATGGCTCCTCGCGATTGTCGGAGAACCTCACCTATGGTGAGATCAGCCCGAGGACCTGCTGGCAGGCGGGCCTCCTGGCGCTGGAACGGGGCGAGGACGGGGCCGAGACCTTCCTGAGGGAGCTCGCCTGGCGCGACTTTTCCCATCACCTCCTGTTTCATTCGCCCGAGATCGCGACGGATCACTGGCGACCCGACTGGCGGCGGTTTCCCTGGGCGCGCGATGCCGAATCGCCTCTCGTGCAGGCGTGGCAGAGGGGGAGGACGGGCATCCGCATCGTCGACGCCGCCATGCGGGAGATGTACGCGACCGGGCGGATGCACAACCGCGCCCGCATGATCGCGGCCTCTCTCCTCACCAAGCACATGATGACCGACTGGCGCGTGGGGCTGAAATGGTTCGAGGATTGCCTGACCGACTGGGACCCCGCCGCCAATGCCGTGAACTGGCAGTGGGTGGCTGGATCGGGGCCTGATGCCTCGCCGTTCTTTCGCATCTTCAATCCGCAGTCGCAGGCGAAATCCTATGATCGCGAAGGCGCTTACGAGCGGATGTGGATCGCGGAAGGGCAGGTGGACCCGCCCCCGACCGCACTGAGCTACTTCGACGCGATCCCCCGCGCCTGGGGCCTGTCCCCGCGCGACGCCTATCCCGCGCCGGTCCTCGACCTCGCTGTCGCGCGGGAAGCGGCCCTGGAGGCCTTCCGATCGCAGCGGCCCGGACGGTCGGCCCCCGCGGAAGGTGACATTTCCGTGTAGGTTCGTAGACTTGCCGTGGACGGGGTAGCGGGAGCCATCTGCATGATTCTCTCCACGACTGACGACCAGCGTAATCTTCCGCGTTACTTCGCGCAGGTCTGGGCGGTGGCGCGGCAGGTCAGGCGGGGGCGGCTGGACATCGTACTTCCCGACGGGCGCCGTTTCCGGGCCGAAGGGGCGGAGACCGGGCATGTGGCCGAACTTGTCGTGCACCACCCCGACCTGTTCGCCCGGACCATGCGGGAAGGGGACCTCGGCTTCTGTGAGGCCTATGTGGACGGGTGGTGGTCCACGCCCGACCTTTTGGCGTTCCTGGACTTCATCCATGACGATGCCGACCACATCTATGACGGCTTTCCCGGCCAAGCCCTTGTGCGGGCCTATGAGAGGCTGCGCTTCTGGCTACAAAGCAACACCAAGCGGCAGGCTCTCAGGAACATCTCGTACCACTATGATCTCGGGAACGATTTCTATGCGATCTGGCTCGACGAGACGATGACCTATTCCGCGGCGCTGTTCGACCAGGGCCAGCAAAGCCTGGAGGCTGCGCAGCGTCGCAAGTACGAGGCGCTGGTCGATCAGATGGGCGCCCTGCCGGGCGACCATGTGCTGGAGATCGGCTGCGGTTGGGGCGGGTTCGCCGAATATGCCGCCGGGGAGCGGGGGCTGCGGGTAACCGGCCTGACGCTGTCCAGGGAGCAGCTCGCTTTTGCGGAGGAGCGGATGCGCCGCCTGGGGCTGGAGGACCGGGTGACGCTGAAGCTTCAGGACTACCGCGACGAGAGGGGGGTCTATGATGGCGTCGCGTCCATCGAGATGTTCGAGGCGGTGGGCGAGAAATACTGGCCCGTCTATTTCGACACGCTGAAGCGGTGCCTGAAGCCCGGAAAGAATGCGACCCTCCAGATCATCACCATCGCCGACCACCGCTGGGAGATCTATCGGGCCTCCGTGGACTTCGTCCAGAAGTACATCTTCCCCGGGGGGATGCTGCCCAGCCCGTCCATCCTGCGCCACGAGGCCGGTCGCGCGGGGCTGAGCGTGCTGGGCTCCATAGAGTTCGGGGAGAGCTACAGCCGGACGCTGCGGCTTTGGCACGAGACGTTCAACGCCCGCTGGGACGAGGTGGTGCGGCATGGATTCGACGATCGGTTCCGTCGAATGTGGAACTTTTACCTCGCCTCTTGCGCGGCTGCTTTCCATGGCGGAAACTGCGATGTGACCCAGATCACCTTGTCCCGCCCCGCCTGAGCGGCCATCCGCGAGCCCCGTCCATGCCCACCTCCGCCAAGCTTGCCGCAGCCGTCCTCTTCGGCGCCCTCGCCTGGTGGGTGTCCCAGATGATCAAGCCGCTGTTTCCCGAAGGGACCGACTTGGGGCGCTTTGCGGAGTACAACGCCATTGTAGGGATGGTGATCGGCTGGCGCATCGCGGGCGCACGGGCGCGGACGACCTGGCCCAATGCCGTGGCCTACGGGTTGACGGCAGCCCTGTCCATGCTGCTGCTGGCCCTGTTCCTGCACAGCGCGACGATCATGGTCAGCCAGTCATTCCGGAAGGTCTATGAGGGGCCGATGGAGGCCCTGATCGACGTCGTGCGGATCATGGTGGAGAACTTCCAGAAGGTCGCGACGCCAGATATCATGGTCACGCTTCTCGTGGGCGGGATCGTCGCGGGGCTGGCCACCGAATGGGTCGCCCGCAATTACCGCTGACCCAGGCCGACAGGGTGGCGACGGTCTGGCGCGCCGCTACCTACCGGACCTTCGTCCCCCAAGGATCGCCCAAAGTATGACCAAGTTCTTCTTCTATGGCACGCTGCGCCACCGCCCAATGCTGGAGCTCCTGTCCGGGGGCACCGCCGGGGCGGAGGGCCGCGAGGCCGTGCTGCCCGGCCACAAGGTGCTGCGGTCGGTGGAGGGGGACATGCCGATTCTGGTGGAGGAGGAGGGCCGCAGCCTTCGGGGAATGCTGTGGGACCTGTCGGACGATGCGCGCGAACGGCTCGACGCCTATGAACTGCCCTTTGGTTATGTCCGCCGCGCCGTGAGCGCGGTCGTGAACGGCCAGCCTGTGGAAGCGCAGGCCTATTATCCGCCCGAGTCGCTCCGGCCGTCCACGGACGAGTGGTCCTTTGAGAGCTGGCTGCGGCAGTCCCTGCCGCTCCCTATGCGCCGCGCGGCCGAGATCGCAGCCACCGAGCCGCCCCTGGTCGGGGATAGCCTGCAGGAGCAGGGCCCCATGATCGACCACCGCGCCGCCGCGAGCCTCAGGGCCAGGGGCACGCCCACGACGCTGCGGCGGCGGTCCGAGCCCGATGACTTCGAGCTCCACCGCTCCGGCCCGCCCACGGGCAAGTTCTTCCGGTTCGAGCGGCTCGACGTGAGCTACAGCTGCTTCGACGGTGGACGGGCGGAGAACCTGCCCCGCGAGGTGATGGTCGGGGCGGATGCGGCGCTCGTGCTGCCCTACGACGCCAAGCGGGACCGGGTCCTTCTGGTGGAGCAGTTCCGCTCCGGGCCCGCGCGGCGGGGCGATCCGCAGCCCTGGACCCTGGAGCCGGTCGCGGGCCTTGTCGATGCGGGCGAGACTCCCGAGGAGGCCGCCCGGCGCGAGGCCGCGGAGGAGGCGAGCCTCGACCTCGACCGGCTGGAGCGAATGTTCGAGGGCTATGCCTCGCCCGGGAACGCGACCGACCACTTCTATGCCTTCCTCGCCCTGTGCGACCTGCCCGACGACCATCCCGCCATGGGAGGTCTTGAGGCGGAGCAGGAGGATCTCAAGCTGCACATCCTCTCCTTCGACACGGCGTTCGGCCTGATCGAATCGGGCGAGGCGAATGCCATGCCGCTGATCTCCATGCTGCTGTGGCTGGACCGCTGGCGGGCGAAGGCCCGGGCCGTAACGGCGGGGTAGGGTGCTGTCGGCCGTTGTGGAACGGCGCGCACGGAGGAGTTAGCAGGTATAGCAACAAGGTCGGGTTCCGCGTGGGACAGGTCCGTCCCGCTCCCGTCCTCATCCGCTCAGCTTGAGTTTGCCGGGACCGGCTTCTAGACAGGCGCAGCAACGAGAGGCCCTGCCATGTCCCCGATCAAGTCCGACCTCGCCGCAACCGTGGGCAACACGCCTCTGATCCGGCTTCGCCGCGCCTCGGAGGAGACGGGCTGCGAGATCCTGGGCAAGGCGGAGTTCATGAATCCCGGCCAGTCCGTCAAGGACCGCGCCGCGCTTCACATCATCCGTGACGCCGTCGCGCGCGGGGAGCTTCGGCCCGGCGGGACAATCGTGGAAGGGACAGCCGGGAACACCGGCATAGGGCTCGCGCTGGTAGGCGCGTCGATGGGATTCAAGACGGTCATCGTCATCCCCGAGACGCAGAGCCAGGAGAAGAAGGACATGCTCCGGCTGGCCGGGGCGGACCTCGTTCAGGTGCCCGCGGCGCCATACCGGAATCCCAACAACTACGTCCGCTATTCCGGCCGCCTCGCCGAAGAGCTGGCGCGCAGCCTGCCCGAGGGGGCGATCTGGGCGAATCAGTTCGACAACATCGCGAACCGCAAGTCTCACGTCGAGGGCACTGGGCCCGAGATCTGGGACCAAACCCAGGGCCGCGTGGACGGGTTCGTCTGCGCCGTGGGCACCGGGGGAACGCTGGCAGGCGTGGCCGAGGTGCTCCAGCCCAAGGGCGTAAAGATTGGCCTGGCCGACCCGGAGGGTGCGGCGCTCCACAGCTTCTACACCGAGGGGACCTTCGACATGCCGGGCTCCTCGATCACTGAAGGGATCGGGCAGAGCCGCATCACCGCCAATCTCGAAGGGTTCCGGCCTGATTTCTCCTGGCGGATCCCGGACGCGGAGGCGCTGCCCATCGTCTTCGACCTTCTGGAGCATGAGGGGCTGTGCCTCGGCGGCTCCTCCGGCATCAACGTCGCTGGCGCGGTCCGCATGGCGCGGGAGATGGGGCCGGGCCATACCATCGTGACGATCCTGTGCGACTACGGCACGCGCTATCAGTCGAAGCTGTGGAACCCCGACTTCCTGCGCGACAAGGGGCTTCCCGTGCCCGGCTGGCTGGACCGGGGGCCTGCCTCGATCCCCGGCGTGTTCGAGGACTGATGCGCCGGGGCAGGGCGCTTGCCGTCGCGATCCTCCTTGTGGTCGCGGCGCCTGCCTTGGGGCAGGACCCCGATGGAACGACCCCGCCGCTCGAAGCCGGGACGGGAGAGGCTGGAACTGCGGTCTCCACGGGTCAGGAGGCCGTCGCCACTGGGCAGGACGTTGTCGGCGAGGATCCTGCCGAAGCGGACGCGGACGCCCCGGACGCCGGGAGCGTCGAGGAGCCCACGGAAGAGGACGACTGGGCCAAGATCGCGGCCCGGGCCGAGGCACTGACTGAAGCCGGTCGTGGGTCGGCCTTTGCGCTGGGGCAGCTCCGCAGCCAGATCATCGAAAAGCGCGAGGGCTTCGCAGAGGCTCAGGCCGTCAACGCCGCGCGGATCGCGACCGTGGAGGCGCAGATCGCGGCGCTCGGGCCGTTGCCCGCCGAGGGTGAGCCCGCAGAGGACCCCCGCGTGGTCGCGCGGCGCGAGGAGCTCGTGGCCGAGCTGGGGCGCCTTCGCGCGCCGGGCGCGCTCGCACGCGAGGCTTTCGCCCGCGCGGACGGCCTTGTCGCCGAGATTGACGCCCTGACCCGAAGCCGCACAGCGGCAGCGCTGCTCAGCCGCTCTCCTCCGCCTCTGGATCCCCGCATCTGGCCCGAGATGGTGGATGCTGTCTCGACCCGCCTCCTCGGCCTTTCAAAGGAGTTGACCACGTCGATTCGCAGCGAGGCCCGCCGCGAGGTTTTCGCAAGGGATTGGCCTCTGGCCGCAATCTTCCTGTTGATGGGCGCGGTGCTGCTCACCCGGGGACGGTCCTGGATTGCCACCGCGGGCGCGCGGATCGGGGCTGGGCTGTCGCGGCGTCTTCGCGGGCAGCATGGCGCCGACGCGCTGCGGTTCGGCCTGTCGCTTGGTCATGCGCTGGTGCCGTTCCTGGGCCTTGCCGCGCTGGCTTGGGCGATGGGCGCCACTGGGCTTTTTGGCTCGCGCGCCATGGCGCTCGTGAATGCGGTACCGGTAGCGGGGGCCTGCGTGCTCGGGACGGCTTGGCTGGCCGGGCTGTTCTTCGCCGCGGACCGCACCAATCCCGCGCCCTTCGATTTCACTCCCGCCATCAAACAGGCCGCTGGGCGCGAGCTGCGGCATGCGGGGTGGATCCTTGCTGTCAGCGTGGTCGCGCGGGCGTTCCTGTCGGTCGGCGACATCCCTCCGGAGGTGCGGGCCGGGCTCCTGCTTCCGGTTGATCTCGCGCTGGCTCTTCTGGTCTTTCGGTTCGGGCGCTGCCTTGCTTCGGCGCGGCCCCCAGCCGAGGCTGGCCCGGAGGACGACCTTCTTGCCTTCCGCCGACGCCTCCTGACGCTTGCGGGCTGGTCGATCACGGCGGTCGCGGCTGCCGCGCCCATTCTGTCCGTCCTGGGCTTTCACAGGGCAGGCGGGGCGCTCCTGCTGCCCAGCGTCATCACGCTCGGATTGCTGGCGCTGCTGGTGGTGCTCCAGTGGCTCGTCACTGACATCTATGCCCTGCTGATGCGGCGCGAGGAGGGAATCCGCGACGCGCTCCTGCCGGTGCTCGCCGGGATCCTGCTCTTCTTCCTCGCGCTGCCGGTGCTCGCCCTAATCTGGGGCGCGCGGCAGGAGGATCTTCTGGAGGCGTGGCAGCGATTCCTCAGCGGCTTCACCGTGGGAGAGACCCGGCTCTCGCCGCGGCAGTTCGCAGTTTTCGGCATCGTCCTGGGGGCGGGCTGGCTGCTGACGCGCCTCGTGCAGGGGACGCTGCGATCCACGGTCCTGCCGCGCACCCGGCTCGATGCAGGGGCGCGGAACGCGGTCGTGTCGGGGCTGGGTTATGTAGGAATCATCATCTCGTCCCTGCTCGCCGTGTCCATCGCGGGCCTGGATCTGTCGAACCTCGCCATCGTCGCCGGTGCGCTCTCAGTCGGCATCGGCTTCGGGCTTCAGAACATCGTGCAGAACTTCGTGTCGGGCATCATCCTCCTGATCGAGCGCCCGATCTCCGAGGGCGACTGGATCGAGGTCGGCGGGCGCATGGGATACGTGCGCGACATCTCCGTCCGGTCCACGCGGCTGGAGACGTTCGACCGGACCGACGTCATCATCCCCAACGGCGATCTCGTCTCGGGGCAGGTGGTCAACTGGACGCGCGGCAACCTCGTCGGGCGGATCATCCTTCCGGTGTCGGTGGCCTTCGGGAACGACGTGGACCATGTGACGAAGCTCCTCCGCGAGGTGGCGGAGGGCCATCCCATGGTCCTGCTGTCGCCACCCCCGGCGGTAGTGCTCGCGGGCTTCGGGGCTGACATCCTGAACTTTGAGATCCGTGCCATCATCCGCGACGTCAATTTCGGCACCACGACCCGGAGCGAGATCAACAAGGAGATCGCCCGGCGATTCCTAGAGGACGGCATCCACACCGCCGCGCCGCCCCCACCACCGCCGCCGCCACCGCCGAAGCCCGTGGGCACCTGACGGGCGGCTAGCAATTCCTGAGCTGTCGTCGCTCTTGGCGCGCCGGGGCTGCCGCGAGTCGTCGATGGCCCCGCAGGGCAGCGTCGCAGACCGACCAACAGAATTGGGTTCGGCAAAGGACCGTCCCAGTAAAACGTTGACCGCCTGCCACCCGCTTGCCTACCGCTGTGTCAGCGGTGGGGAGGATGGCGGATGGGTCATCAGGTCTGCGCGTTGGGATTGGTGGCCATGGCGGCCATGGCTGGCCCTGCAAAGGCCGCGACCATCACGAACTGCTCCAAGGTTCAGTCCAAGGTCGCGGTGGCCTCCATCGCTGGCGCGC
>CADCUU010000270.1 GCA_902805995.1 uncultured Rubellimicrobium sp. | reverse complement strand
CCCCCGGTCAGGATCCACTTGCCTGTCAGATCGCCGTCGTAGTGCTGGCGACCGGCTTCGGCGAAGGTCTCGTAGGTGCCTTGGACGATGCCCTGGGTGCCGATGTAGATCCAGGACCCGGCGGTCATCTGGCCGTACATCATCAGCCCCTTACGATCCAATTCGTTGAAATGCTCCCAGGTGGCCCATTTCGGGACGAGGTTGGAGTTGGCGAGGAGCACGCGGGGTGCGTCCGGGTGGGTGCGGAAGATGCCGGCGGGGCGACCGGACTGGATCAGGAGCGTCTCATCGTCGTTCAGATCGCGCAAGGACGCGACGATGCGGTCGAAGTCCTCCCATGTCCGCGCGGCGCGGCCGATGCCGCCGTAGACGACCAGCTCCTCCGGGTTCTCGGCCACGTCGGGGTGGAGGTTGTTCATGAGCATCCGGAGGGCGGCTTCGGTGAGCCAGCTCTTGCAGGTCATGTCCGTGCCGGTGGCGGGGCGGATGGTGCGGGCGTTGCTGCGGTCGAACATCAGGCGCTCCGGAGTTGGGGGGCGAGGTCGGCAAGGGCTTCCAGCATCCGGCCCAGGAGAGGGCGGAGCGCGGCGGTCCTTGCCGGATCGAGGGCGAAGGGCGGGGCTTCGGTGGTCAGATGGGAGCTCTGGGTCAACTCCATCTGGACGGCGTGGGTGCCGGACTCGGGGCGCCCGTAGTGGCGCGTAGTCCAGCCGCCTCGGAACCGGCCGTTCAGGACCCAACTGCGTCCTGACCCTGCCGTGAGGCCGGCCAGGGCCAGCTCGACGCGCGGGTCGCAGCTGCACCCACCATCGGTGCCGACGTTGAGGTCGGGTAGGACGCCCGAAAAGAGCCAGGGGATCTTGGACCGGATCGAGTGGCAATCGTAGAGGATCGCGACTCCATGCCGTGAGCGGACCCGCTCGATCTCGGCAGCGATTGCAGCGTGGTAGGGGCGATGGACGCGGTCCAGCCACATAGCCCGGGTCCCCTCGTCAGGCTCGCAGCCCGGCTTCCAGATCAGCGCGTCGTCGAAGGTCGTCCTAGGGATCAGGCCGGTGGTTGTCTGGCCGGGATAGAGGCTCGCGCCCGAGGGGTCGCGGTTGAGGTCGATGACGTAGCGATGATGCGTGGCCACGACCGTTGTAAGGCCAGGCAGTAGGTCGCGGTAGAGTTCCTCGACATGCCAGTCGGTATCGCGCAGCACCCGGCCTTCTTCGTTGAGCCGCTCCACAACGCTTTCGGGGAGATGGGTGCCGACATGGGGGAAGCTCAGGATCACGGGCCCGTCGCCGGGCTGGACGAGGACGGGCTCCATCACGCGACCGCGGGCAGGATGTCGGCGCCCGCGACCTCCAGCGCGCCCTCGGCCACGATCTCGCCCGCCGCAGCCATTTCGGGGGCCATGTAGCGGTCCTCCCTTAGGGGAGCGATCCGGGTCCTGATCGCGCCGATGGCCTGCTCCAGACGGGGTGAGGTCCGGAGCGGCTCCCGCAGCCCGATCCCCTGGGCCCCCATCATCGCCTCGACGCCCACGATCCAGAACAGGTTCTGCGTCATGGGAAGAAGTCGCCGCGCGCCGTGACAGGCCATGCTCACATGGTCCTCCTGATTCGCGGAGGTGGGCGTGGAATCGACTGAGGCCGGATGGGCGAGCTGCTTATTCTCGCTCATCAGCGCGGCCGTCGTCACCTCGGCGATCATCAGGCCCGAGTTGAGCCCCGGCTCGGGCGTCAGGAAGCCCATCAGGCCGAAGTTGAGCGCAGGGTCCACCAGCATCGCGGTGCGCCGCTGGGAGATGGACCCAATCTCGGCCACCGCGAGTGCGATCTGGTCGGCCGCGAAGGCCACGGGCTCGGCGTGGAAGTTGCCGCCCGAGACGACCGAGCCGTCCGACAGCACGAGCGGGTTGTCGGTAGCCGCATTGGCCTCGATCTCCAGCGTGGCGGCGGCTTGGCGCAGCAAGTCGAGGCAGGCGCCCGTGACTTGGGGATGGCAGCGCAGGCAGTATGGGTCCTGCACGCGCGGATCGCCCTTGCGGTGGCTCTCGCGGATTTGCGAGCCGTCGAGCAGATCCCGGAGGGCACGGGCCACCTCAATCTGGCCGCGATGGCCCCGCAAGGTGTGGATCTCCTCAGAAAAGGGGGCCGTGGAGCCCATGGCCGCGTCCGTCGACAGAGCACCCGTGATCACGGCAGCCCGTAGCGCGCGCTCGGCCCGGAACAGCCCGGCCAAGGCAAGCGCAGTCGAGACCTGCGTACCGTTGATGAGTGCGAGCCCCTCCTTGGCAGCGAGGACAATAGGCTCCAGCTTCACGGCCGCCAGCGCTTCGCGCCCCAGCATTCGGTGCCCGCCGACAACCGCTTCGCCCTCGCCGATCATGACAGCGGTCATGTGGGCGAGGGGGGCGAGGTCGCCCGAGGCGCCGACCGAGCCTTTCTCCGGGATGACCGGGAAGACACCACGCGCCAGCATCTGCTCAATCAGTCCGACGACCTCGGTCCGCACCCCCGAGGCGCCACGGCCCAACGACAGGAGTTTCAGCGTCAGGATCAGGCGCACCACGGCCTCGTCGAGCGGCGCCCCCACACCGCAGCAATGTGACAGGATCAGGTTGCGCTGGAGCTGGCCCACATTCCCGGCCTCAATCCGGATCGAGGCCAGCTTGCCGAAGCCCGTGTTCACGCCGTAGACCGCCTCGCTCCCGGCTGCGACTTGGGCGATCCGCTCGGCGGCGCGCTCCACGGCAGACAGGGCTGCGGTGTCTAGCCGGACCACGCGGCCGTCCCAGTAGACTTTGGCGAGGTCCGACAGGGACACCGATCCGGGGGTCAACACATAAGTCATTGTCAGACCATCTCTCCTTGAAAGACGCGGGCGTGGAGGGGGTTAAACCCAATCCGGTTCACGAGAAGGGCCGGGGTCTCCACGTCCCACAGCGCGAAGTCGGCCGACAGACCGGGGGCAATCCGGCCCGTGAGGTCCGAGAGGCCCAGGGCTCGCGCTGCGTGGGTGGTGACGCCCGACAGGCACTCGGCTACCGTCATGCGGAAAAGCGTTGCGCCCATGTTCATCGCCAGCAGCAGCGAAGTCAGCGGCGAAGTTCCGGGGTTGCAGTCGGTCGCTAGCGCCATCGGTACTCCGGCCGCACGGAAGGCGGTGACCGGTGGCACCCGGGTCTCGCGCAGCAGGTAGAAGGCGCCGGGGAGCAGGACCGCGACTGTGCCGGAGGCGGCCATGAGGGCAGCGTCCTCAGCTCTGGCATATTCGAGGTGGTCGGCGGACAGCGCCCGGAACTGGGCCGCGAGCGCGACGCCGCCGGAATGTGACAACTGCTCGGCGTGGAGCTTCACCGGTAGGCCCAAGCGGGCCGCGAGATCGAACAGCGGCGCGATCTCCTCGGGGCTGAAGGCGATCCCCTCACAAAAGGCGTCCACCGCGTCGATCAGGCCCTCGTCGTGGCCGCGCTTGAGGCCCGCCATGGCCACGTCCCGCAGGTATCCCGCGCGATCACTGGCGTGCTCCGGCGGCAGGGCATGGGCAGCGAGCCAAGTGGTCCGTATCCGCACCGGGCGCAGCTCGGACAGCCGGCGCGCGGCACGCAGCATCTCGAGCTCGGATTCGACAGAGAGCCCATAGCCTGACTTGATCTCGACCGTGGAAACCCCCTCGGCGAGCAAATGGTCGAGGCGGGGGAGCGCCGCCCGCACCAGTCCATCGACGTCGAGCGCCTGGGTGGCCCGCATGGTGGAAACGATCCCACCGCCAGCCCGCGCGATCTGCTCGTAGCTGGCGCCCTCAAGGCGCATCTCGAACTCGGCACTGCGGTCGCCGCCATGGACCAAGTGGGTGTGGCAGTCCACCAGGGCCGGTGTCAGGAGCCGGCCCTCGCAGTCGACGATCCGCCGGCCAGCCCGGGGCAGCGCCAGACCTACCGCGACGATGCGGCCGCCAGCAGTTTCTATCTCCACCGTATCAACCTGGGGGGCG
>CADCUU010000269.1 GCA_902805995.1 uncultured Rubellimicrobium sp. | reverse complement strand
ATCGGTGTGGAACTCGCCCGCCACCGCTCCCGCAGCTTCGACGAGATGCGGGGCGGCGCGGACGACCTGTCGGCCTTCGACCTCATCGTGGCGCTCACCCCCGCGAGCCAGCGCCGCGCCCTCGACCTCACCCGCTTCGACGCGCTCCATGTCGAATACTGGCCCATCCTCGACCCCACGGGCCTCGGCGAGGGGAGGGAGGAGCGCTTGGCCTCCTACCGCCAGACTCGCGACATGATCCTCGCCCGCATCCTCGACCGTTGGGGACCACCGCCCGAGGGGCGCAGCCTGCCCGGAACCTGACTCCGGGTTCAGGAGTCACATCCCTATACTGCCGAATCGCCTTGAATCCGCCGCGCGGAGCGGCCATCTAGGCACCGGGCCGCCCGTTTTCGCGGCCTTTATCCATTTGGAGATCCCATGGCCAAGGAAGAACTGCTCGAATTTCCTGGCGTCGTGAAGGAACTCCTGCCGAATGCGACGTTCAGGGTCGAGCTGGAAAACGGCCATGAGATCATCGCGCATACGGCAGGAAAGATGCGCAAGAACCGCATCCGTGTTCTGGCCGGCGACAAGGTGCAGGTCGAGATGACCCCCTACGACCTGACCAAGGGGCGGATCAATTACCGCTTCAAGTGACGCCCCGGCCCAGGGGCGCCCCACGACCATGACCACGCTTCACGACAGCACGGACGGACGGCCTTCGGCGATCCAACTCCCGGACCCCGCCCCGCGCCTGGTCCTGGGTTCGGCATCCCCGCGCCGTCTCGACCTCCTCGCCCAGGCGGGGATCGTGCCCTTCGCCGTCCGCCCCCCCGAGATCGACGAGAGCCCCGGTAAGGCAGAGGTACCGCGCGACTACGTCCGTCGCATCGCGCTCGAAAAGCTCGACGCCGTTCCCATGGGGGACAACGAGGTCGTCCTTTGCGCCGACACCACAGTCGCGCTCGGCCGTCGCATCATGGGCAAGCCCGAGGACGAGGCGGAGGCCGAACGGATGCTCACCCTCCTCTCGGGCCGCCGCCACCGCGTCATCACCGCCGTGGCCGTGCGCCGGGGGGACAGGCGCTGGGAGCGTGTCGTGACCACCGCAGTGGCGGTCAAGATGCTCACCAAGCCCGAGATCGCGGCCTACCTCGCCACCGGCGACTGGCGCGGCAAGGCGGGCTCCTATGCGATCCAGGGGCCCTTCGGGGCGCATATCCCCTGGATCAACGGCAGCTTCACGGGCGTCGTGGGCCTGCCACTGACCGAGACATTGGGCCTGCTCACCGCGGCAGGCGTGACCGGAGGACCCCGATGAAGGGCCGCACCATCGTCCTCGACCACCTCCACGGGCGCGAGGCTGCGGCTCTCCTCGCGGATGGAAAGCTCGACGACCTCCTGATCGACGACGACTCCGCGCCCCGACCCGGCACGATCTTCCGCGCTGTGACCGACCGGGGCATGAAGGGGCAGGGCGGCATGATCCTGCGCTTGCCCGGGGGCCAGACCGCCTGGCTGCGCAACGCCTCCGGCCTCAAGTCCGGCGACACGATGCTCGTGCAGGTCACGAGCGTCGCCGAAAAGGGCAAGGCCGTCCCCGTCACCGACCGCCTGCTCTTCAAGTCGCGCTTCGCCATCGTCACCCCCGGCGCGCCAGGCCTCAACGTCTCGCGCCAGATCCGGGACGAGGAGGAGCGCGCCCGTCTCCTCGACCTCGCGCATGGCGAGATGGACGAGGACGGCCCGTTCGGCCTCATCCTCCGCTCCTCCTGCGAAGGCGCCTCGGAGGAGGAGATCGCCGACGACATCCGCGCAATGCTCGACCTCGCCGCCAAGGTCATGGCCGAAACGACCGGCGCCCCCGAACTCCTGGCCGAAGGCGACGGCCCCCATCTCCTCGCCTGGCGCGAATGGTCTGCCCCTACCGTGGTCACCAAGCCCGGCGGCTTTGCTCGCGAAGGGGTCTTGGACCAGATCGACGCCCTGCGTGGCCCCGAGGCCGACTTGGGGGAGGCTCATATCTATGTGGAGGCCACCCGTTCCCTCGTCGCCGTGGACGTGAACACCGGCGGGGACACCTCGCCCGCCGCCGCTCTCAAGGCCAACCTTGCCGCCGCCCGCGCGCTGCCCCGGCAGCTTCGACTCAGGGGCTTGGGCGGCCAGATCGTCGTGGACTTCGTGTCCATGTCCAAGGGCCATCGCAAGCAGCTCGAACAGTCCCTCCGCGACAGCTTCCGCACCGACCCGATCGAGACGTCGCTTGTCGGCTGGACCGCGATGGGCCTCTTCGAGTTGTCTCGCAAGCGGGAGCGCACGGCGACGGCCCACCTGCTCGGGGACGACTGATGGCCTGTCCGATCTGCCAAAAGCCCGCCGATCCTAAGTATCGGCCCTTCTGCTCCTCCCGCTGCGCGGACATCGACCTCGCGCGCTGGCTGCGTGGCGACTACGTTATCCCCGGCAGCGCCGTGGAGGAGGAAGAATCGTCCGACCGCGAAGGCGAGCAGAGCGAAGGCTAGACCACTGCAACCCCGGGTGGTCCGGATGCCCGCCCCTCGGGCGAGACCAGGACCTCAGGCCAAGGTCCCCGACTGCGAGGCTCTTAGTGCGTCCGTGCCGAACGGAAGCTGCTGAACCGGCGCATCTTCTCGTTCGTCCAGCGCCGCCCGCGGATCGTCAGCGCCGACACCGGGCCGCGCAGCACCGGCACGTCCACCGCCATGAGAAGGAGGCCCAGCGGCAGCATCCAGAGACCCAGGAACGGCAGGAAAGACATGACGCCGCCCACCATCAGCAGCACCGCGACGGCCCAGCGAACGATCCCGCCCTGTTCGTTCAACAAAAAGCGCAGCGGACGCCGTAGCATGGGGATCCGCCGCTCCATGGCCGCAAACTGCCGCAACAGCCGCCGTTTCTGGCGTGCGCGCTTCGTCAGGGCCATGATCCGTCTCTCCCACCGCTTGGCCGTGTCGGGCCGTCGGCCGGTGCAACACGCACCAACTCAGGCCTAACGCTTCAGCGCCATATGGGGTTCGACCACGCGCGCTTTCCAGCCCGGTCCACTACCACGACCCGCAGCCAGGGCGAAGACTGGAAACGCTCCAGCGGCATCTCGGCCCGGGTCATCGACTCCCCATGGATGCCCTTGGACGCGGTCCCATACCCCGACACGATGACCGAACTCGCCGCGGAGCATTCGATCCGCACGACCTCGTCAGTGATCTCGATGCCCCGGATCTCCGGCCCCTGGCTGGAATAGTAGGCCCCGGCCTTCAGTGCCGCCAGCAGCGCCTCGGGCTCGTTGGCCTCCGCCTTGACCATGACCCAGCCGCCGAAATGGTCCGGCTCATAGAAATGCGCGTCGTCCGTCGCGCAAAGGTTCAGACGGAATCCTTCGGACAGCAGCAGGTCCAGCGTGTGGAACCCGTCCGCCCGGTCGCAGCCGGCCCAGCAGCCGTGGTTGTAGGTCTCCACCGCATGGGCGATCCCGGCGAGTGACCTTGCGTCGTCCAGCGTCATCCCCGACCACTGCGGATGGGCGATGGCGACATAGGCCCCGGCGTCCACAGCGCGCCGCGCGATCTCGGGGCCAGTCTCCTGTCCCTCGATCGGCTGAAAGGTCGGCGTGTTCGACGGCGCGAAATCCGGCGGCAACCCTACCGCCAGCACATGCCACATCTCCCCGTTCTGCATCGCGCCCGAATGCAGCTCCGCCCCCAGGATCGTAGTGAAGCTGTTGGTGCGGAAGGGCAGGGTGTCTGCGATTGGATAGCCGAACCGCCCCACGAAATGATCCGTGAGCGCAAGGAAATCGTAGCCTTCGTCGCGGTACCGCCGGCAGACCTCCTCGGGTGACAGGACGCCGTCCGACAGGGTGGAATGGGTGTGAAGGTTGCCGCGCCAGAACTGGCCGGGCAGATTCCAAGGTTGCATGGTCAGTCACTCCGAACGGGTCAGGCCCCGATGACGATCACATCGCGGCCCGAAAAGCTGATCTCCACCGGCTCGCCCGGA
>CADCUU010000268.1 GCA_902805995.1 uncultured Rubellimicrobium sp. | reverse complement strand
TTCAGGCGCCATGTTGGCGACCACCGCGCGGTCGCCAGCCGAGAGCGTTGTGACGCCAGGCCCGAAGAACTCCACGAACTCGCCGGAGACGCCATGAGCGCGCAGCCGTTCCGTCACGGCCAAGGCAAGGTCGGTGGACAGTGTGCCCGCAGGCAGCCGGCCGGTCAGTCGCACCCCGATCACGTCGGGCAGCCGCAGCATGACGGGCATCCCGAAGAGGACGCTTTCGGCCTCGAGCCCGCCCACGCCCCAGGCCAGCACCCCGATGCCGTTGACCATGGGCGTGTGGCTGTCGGTGCCGATCAGCGTGTCGGGGACGGCCCATTGCGCGCCCGCCCGCTCCTCCGTGGCGATGACGGTCGCGAGCTGCTCCAGGTTGATCGTGTGCATGATGCCGGTGCCCGGCGGGTGGATGCGCAGGCCCGGCAGGGCGTCGCCCGCCCACTTCATCAGGCGGTAGCGCTCGGCGTTGCGCTCGATCTCGCGGGTCATGTTGGCCCGGACGGCGTCGGGCGTGGCGTAGTGGTCGACGGCCACGCTGTGGTCCACCGAGACGTCGCAGGGCAGCACGGGCGTGAGGCGGCGCGGGTCACCCCCAGCCTCGGCAATCTCGTCGCGCATGGCAGCGATGTCGACGAGAGCGGGCCCGCAGGTCGTGTCGTGCATCAGCACGCGCATGGGGTGAAAGGGCAGCTCCGCCTCGCTCCGGCCGTGGTCCAACCAGTCGAGGAAGGTCACGCGGACCTCCTCTGCCTCCTCGGGCGCGTGCCGCAGCCGGTTCTCCGCAATGATCCGCAGAAGCCAGGGGAGCTGGGCGAGTTGCTCACCGAAGGCACGGCGAAGGTCGACGGCGTGGTAGGCGCGGCCTTGCACCTCAAGGAGCAGCGGAGAGGCATGGGGCATAAGACGCTCCGGCATTTTGCATTTTTCTATCAGTAAGTACAAAAGGTTCGGATGTCAATGTCTCCACCGCCGCAGGCTGAGCCCAGGCTTATTGACCGAGGTTGTGCTTTGGGGTGCCTTCATGGCTCACAGCGCAGAATGCAGATCGGACTTCGATACAGACAGCTACAGCGCTGTCCGTTTGCATGGAGTATAGACTTAGCCTAGCCCCGAAAATCTATGCGGGATGCCTCGGCTGCGCTTGACGCAGACGCCGTGAAGAAACACCTGTCGGATTGGCTTGGATGCAATCCCACGTGCAAACGAGCTTTCGTGGTCAACTGTCTTTGGCGGGCGGGACCCGCTATTCCCACCAAGGAGCCTCCATGCCAGCCAGCGCGCTGTCCCGGACCATCGCCAGCGAGATCACCCACCTCGTCACTTCAGGCGAGCTTGCGGCCGGGGCCCATCTCCGGACCCAGCACCTCGCAGACCGGTTCGGGGTCTCCCGGTCGCCGGTGCGGGAGGCGATGCAGCTTCTGGCCGAGCAGGGCCTTCTTGAGCAGAAGCAGAACCGGGGTTTCTTCGTGAGGGACAGCGCTGCGAGCGCCGCCCCCAAGCCCCTTGGCGACGAGGCCCAGCCGTTCGAGGGGCCAAGCGACTACCAGCGGATCGCCGAGGATTGGCTCACCGACCGCATCCCGGCCGAGGTGACCGAGCAGATGCTCCGCGACCGTTACGCCCTCACCAAGGGGCAGCTCAACGACATCCTCATGCGCGCGGTGCGCGAGGGCTGGGCCGAGCGCAAGCAGGGCTACGGCTGGCGCTTTCTGCCGGTGGCCAAGACGCCCGAAAGCTTTGAGCAGATCTACCGCTTTCGTATGCTGATTGAGCCCGCGGCAATGCTGGAGCCGGGCTTCGCGCTCGACCGGCGCATCTTGGAGGAGCAGCGGCGCATCCAGACCCGGATGATCGAGACCGACATCGAGCGGCTCCCGGCCGAGCGGCTGCTGCACTACGGCTCCCTGTTCCACGAGGAGCTGATCCGCATGTCGAACAACCCCTACTTCCACATCTCGCTCCTGCGCGTGAACCGGATGCGGCGGCTCCTTGAATACCGTTCGCGGGTGGATCGCAGCCGGCTTGTCGTGCAGTGCGAGGAGCATCTCGCCATCCTCGACCTGCTCGAGAGGGGTGAGATCGTCGATGCCTCCTACGCCCTGCGCCGCCACCTCGGCGGGGCCTTGCACCGTAAGTCCCCCATCGCCTGGTCGTGGTCCCAGCAGTCGATGGGGACTGAACCGGCCTGACAGGTTCGTTGCGTTCCCCAAACGCTGTCCCGTCCGAAGGGAGCGGGGTCACTTCGGCGAAGGAGTAAGGCAGGTCCGTCATCTCTTGCCGCGAGAGGCTGTCGTCGCGGCTGAGGCGACCATCGTGTCGCCCATTGATGTGGCGAGCTTTCCCAAAAACCTTGACGCCCTCCTCCTTCTCCAGCTGATGAACGCGCGCCGTGCGGCCGAGCTTCGGACCGACGCCAAGCTCAAGGCCGTCACGAAGCGGCAGACGGAGTTCGAGGCGGCGGTGCGCTCCCGCAACCACCTCGTGATGTCCGAGGCCAACGAGCAATTCCGCATGGCAACCGGAATGGCCGGGCGAAAGCGGTAACTGTGGCCGCATAGGCTGATATGAAAGGCACGAAGGAGAACAGACATGACAGAGCAGAAGGTCGCCATCATCACCGGGGGTGGCAGCGGAATGGGCGCGGCCGTGGCGCGGCGCCTCGCGGCCGACGGATCTCAGGTCGCTGTCCTGTCCTCTTCGGGCAAGGGGGAGGCGCTCGCGCAGGAGCTGGGCGGCTTCGGCGTGACCGGGTCCAACCAGTCGAACGACGACCTCAAGCGGCTAGTGGACGGCACCCTGGAACGATGGGGCCGCATTGACCTGCTGGTCAACAGCGCCGGTCACGGACCGCGGGCCCCGATCCTGGAGATCACCGACGAGGACTGGCACAAGGGGATGGACGTCTACTTCCTGAACGTCGTGCGCGCGGTGCGGCTGGTGGCCCCCGTCATGCAGGCCCAGAAGGGCGGGGCCATCGTGAACATTTCCACTGCCTGGGCCTTCGAGCCCTCGGCCATGTTCCCAACCTCGGCCGTCGCCCGCGCGGGCCTTGCCGCCTACACCAAGATCTTCGCCGACAGCTTCGCCGCCGACAACGTCCGGATGAACAACGTCCTGCCCGGCTGGATCGACAGCCTTCCGCAGACCGAGGAGCGCCGCGAGAGCGTGCCCCTGCAGCGCTACGGCACCGCCGAGGAGATCGCTGCCACCGTGGCCTTCCTCGCTTCGGACGGCGCCGCCTACATTACCGGCCAGAACCTTCGCGTGGATGGGGGGCTGACCCGGAGCGTCTGACACCCGGGCCTCGCCCTAATCGCCCGAGGGCGGTTGACTGGGTCGGGACCACTCTTCGTCCTGCGAGTCGGGGCGGATGATTGGGGGCGACCGGCCAGGGTAGTTTTCATAGTCCATAGGGACGGGCCCCAACATGCCGGGCACAGCGGCGAGGCGGTCGCGACACCCGCAACGCGGGCGTGTCCGGGCCGCGCTCGCGACAGCACCAGTTCGGAGGCGGGGACGAGGGGCACCATTCCTTCTTGATTGGAAGGAATGTTCTGCCCAACTGCCGGATTATCGCCGGGCCGAACATGATACATATTAGTCGCGCCAGCCCAAAGGGGCTCTCAGACAGGATCGCATCATCATGGCTTATGCTTCCACCTCCCCTGCCATCCACAGTTCCGCCCAGGCCTCGCAGGCCGACCTTGCCGCGCTTCTCCTCCGTGTCGCGATGGGCGTGCTCTTCGTGCTCCACGCCTGGATAAAGATCTCCGTCTTCACCCCCGCCGGGACCGCGCAGTACTTCGCATCGATCGGCCTGCCTGGCGTCCTCGCCTACCTGACCATCGCGGCCGAGCTGCTGGGCGGCCTCGCGCTGATCGCCGGCGTGTTCACCCGCTGGGTGTCGCTCGCCCTCGTGCCCGTCATGGTGGGCGCGGCGTTCTTCGGCCACGGCTCGGCCGGATTCTTCTTCTCCAACGCGGGCGGCGGCTGGGAATATCCCGCCTTC
>CADCUU010000267.1 GCA_902805995.1 uncultured Rubellimicrobium sp. | reverse complement strand
CCCTCACAAGGCTTACGGCCCCGTACGCGTCCTGCCCACGCGGACCTTCTTCTACGGCATGGAGCCCGGTGAGGAGATCAGCGCCGAGATCGACCCAGGCAAGACGCTGGAGGTTCGTCTCCAGGCCGTGGGGGAGACCACGGACGAAGGCGAGGTGCGCGTCTTCTTCGAACTGAACGGCCAGCCCCGGACGATCCGGGTGCCGAACCGCAAGGCCGTGGCCAAGAGCGGGCGCCGCCCCAAGGCCGAGGCCGGGAACCCGCTCCATGTCGGCGCGCCGATGCCCGGCGTGGTCGCGACCATCGCCGCGCAGGCCGGTAAACCCGTCAAGGCGGGGGACCTGCTGCTGACCATCGAGGCCATGAAGATGGAGACCGGCATCCACGCCGACCGCGACGGCAGCATCAAGGCCGTCCATGTTCAGCCCGGCGCCCAGAT
The DNA here is from genome assembly GCA_902805995.1 of uncultured Rubellimicrobium sp. Lineage (GTDB taxonomy): Bacteria > Pseudomonadota > Alphaproteobacteria > Rhodobacterales > Rhodobacteraceae > Rubellimicrobium. The sequence continues at coordinate 3,591 of CADCUU010000267.1, read as the reverse complement.
CGACGCCAAGGACCTGCTGGTGGAACTGGCCTGACGCCTGGCCCCTGCCCCAGCCCCGGGGCGCTGCGGCCTAGCCTGATCGACCGATGCGCCACGTCCGAAAGGGCGTGGCGCTCGCGTTTCCAGCCCGACGTGCAAGGCTGGGACAAACGCCTGCAACTCGTCCCCAATGACCCTGCGGCAGCGCCCCGTCTTTCCCTCTTGCACCCACCGACGCCATCAGTAGATATGCGGCCACGGAGCGGGCGGGCGTAGCTCAGGGGTAGAGCATAACCTTGCCAAGGTTAGGGTCGAGAGTTCGAATCTCTTCGCCCGCTCCAATATCTTCCCAATCAGAACATCGCGTGACGCCGCTCAGTCCGGCGCCAGCGCGTTCACGAATACCGCGTAAAGTGATGTCGTGGCAGTGATGAACAAACGGTTGCCCCGCAGGCCCCCGAAGCACAGGTTCGCCACCGTTTCCGGCACCCGGATCCGGCCCAGCAGCATCCCGTCCGGGTGAAAGACCTGCACGCCGTCCGCCGCCGAACACCAGACATGGCCCTTCGCATCAACCCGCAGGCCGTCTGGCGGACCGGGCTCCACGCGGGCGAAGTCGCGCCCCGGCCCGACCCGACCACCCTCGACATCGAAGACCCGCAGCACGGGCGGCACATCAGGATCATGGCTCGACCCGCTCTCGGCCACGTAAAGCCGCCTTCCGTCCGGCGAGAAGGCGAGGCCGTTGGGCTGGGCGAATCCGGTGATCACACGCTCCGGCTCCCCTCCCCCGGGCGGGATGCGATAGACGGCGGTCGTGTCCTGCTCCGGCGGCGCCTCGTAGCCCTCGTAGTCCGACAGGATGCCGTAGGTCGGATCGCTGAACCACACCGCCCCGTCCCGCGCCACGACCACGTCGTTGGGGGAGTTGAGCCGCCTCCCCCCATGGCTCGCGGCCAGGGTCGTGACTGTCCCGTCATGCTCCGTCCGCTGCACCGACCGCGTTCCGTGGGAACAGCTCACCAGCCGCCCCTCGCGATCGCGCGTGTGGCCGTTCGTGTAGCCGGCGGGCGCGCGAAAGACCGACAGGCCCGTGCCCTCCGTCCAGCGCATCATCCGGTCGTTCGGGATGTCGCTGAAATAGAGCGCCTGATGCGCCGGGAACCAGACCGGCCCCTCGGCCCAGCGAAGGCCGGTGCCCAGCACCTCCAGCCGCGCGGAGGTTTGGATCAGGGCGCGGAAACGCGGATCATGGACTTCATAGATCGACATGGTTTCTCCATCGTGACGCCCTGAGCTTAGCAGCGGACGCCGCCCCTGCGAGAGCAATCCGGGGCGCCGCCCGGCCTAGGGGAACTGCCGTCGGGACGCGACAGGACGGCGTGGAACAGCATGCGAATTGCGGCGTTCCCCGGGCTCCCTGATCCAACGAGTGGACATGTCCCATGCCGCAAGCCAACCTCGACAACCTGTTTTATGACGGCCTCCGCGACATTCTTTACGCCGAGAAGAAGGGCCTTCAGTCCTACCGCAAGGTCATGCGCGCCGTGCAGAGCGAGGAGCTCAAGGCCGCCATCGAGAAGCACCGCGAGGAGACCGAGGGCCAGGTCGAGCGCCTGAACCGCATCTTCGAGATCATCGGCAAGCGCGCCCGCAGCAAGCCCTGCCACGCCATGGACGGCATGGTCGAGGAAGCCGAGGAGGTCATGGAGGAGTACAAGGGCTCCCCCGCGCTCGACGCGGGCCTTCTGGCCGCCGCGCAGTCCATGGAGCACTACGAGATCGCCCGCTACGGCACGCTCGCGTCCTGGGCCCGCCAACTGGGCCACGAGGAAGCCGAGCAGCTCCTGCGCGAGACGTTGGAGGAGGAGAAGCGCACCGACGAGCTGATGACCCAGCTCGCCGAGACGGCGCTGAACCAGATGGCCGAAGAGGCCGAAGGCGAGGACGACGAGCAGGCCGCGGCCAAGCCCAAGGGCAAGGCGAAGGCCTGACCCGCTCCGCCCGCGCCCTTTCCGGCGCGGGCTCTGCCCCTTAGGCTCCGGGCGACACCTCGCCCGGAGCCCGCATGGACCGCCTCGCAGCCGACCGCATGTTCGCCGCCGTCATCGAGGCGGGAAGCTTCGCGGGCGCGGCGCAACGGCTCGCCACAAGCTCGGGCCAGGCCTCCAAGGTCGTGGCCCGGCTCGAAGCCGAACTCGGGGTCCGGCTCCCTCATCGCACGACCCGCTCTCTCGCCCCGACCGAGGCCGGGCAGGCCTACTACACCCGCCTCCGCGCGCTTCTGGACGAATGGGATGCTCTCGATGCCGAGGTGCGAGACCGCGGCACGAGTCCGCGCGGCAGCCTTCGCCTCAGCGCGCCGATGATCTTCGGGACACTGCGCCTCGCCCCCCTCCTGTCCGATTTCGCCCGCGCCCATCCCCTGATCGCGCTGGAGGTCCAGCTGAGCGACCGGCTGGTCAGCCTGGTGGACGAGGGCTTCGACGTGGCCGTGCGGGTCGGGCGTCCGGGGGATTCCACGCTGCTGGCGCGCAAGCTCTGCGAGGCGGGGTTGGTCACCCTGGCCTCGCCCGGCTATCTGGAGGCGCGCGGCGTGCCGCAGGAGCCCGCGGACCTGTCCCGCCACGACTGCATCCTCGATACCAACTTTCGCGACCCGCGCCGATGGAGCTTTGCGGGCGATGTCGGCGTGTCGGTCAACGGGCGCCTCACCTTCTCCGACGCGCATATGTGCCTTGTGGCCGCCGAGGCGGGGCTAGGCGTCGCCTACATGCCGGATTTTGTCGCTGCCGAGTCGCTTCGCGCCGGGCGGGTCGTCCGCGTGCTTGCGAACCACGCCCCTCCCCCGCTCGGCGTCTTTGCCATGACGCCGTCGGGACGGCATCTCGCGGCCAAGACGCGGGTTCTGATCGACTGGCTGGCCCGGGGGCTCCGGTCCTTGGGCTGAACGAGGTCACATATCTTCCGGCTCCGGGGTGACCTCCGCCTGCGCGGGCGCATCGGCGGGGACGCTGGAGGCGTGCGGGTGCTCCGGGTCGGGGCCGTGCGTGGACAGCGTGGCCTCGCGCGCCTCCTCCGATCCGCCGATCCCGTAGATGGAGCGGTGGATGCCCCAGTATCCCGTGACGAAGATCGCCAGCGTCACCGCGAGCGCGGGCGGCACGGACAGGACCTGCCGCTTCACCGCCGGGATGAAGTTCGCCTGCCGCTGGGGGTCCGCCGCGATGACCACGATGGTCGCCATGATGAGCGCGTGACCCACGAGGTCCACCCGCCCGAAGGGGTAGACTGCCGCCACGAAGATCGCGAAAAGCGCGATGGCCGACAGGCGCCGCACCAGCGCCGTCCAGAGAAGGCCGAAGCCCATGGTGAATTCGGCGACCCCGGCCATCGGGATGAACACGTCGCGCGGCAGGCCGAAGGTCAGGAAGGGTCGCTCCTCCACCAGGGGATGGAACCAGTCGGGATAGGCGAACTTCTCCAGGCTCGACCACATGAGGGCGATGGCCACGCCCCAGCGCAGCACCTCGAACCGGTGGCGGCGCCAGTCGTCGTTGCCCGACGCCTCAAGCACAAGGTAACCCGCGACGGCGATGCCCAGCGCGAGGT
>CADCUU010000266.1 GCA_902805995.1 uncultured Rubellimicrobium sp. | reverse complement strand
CAGTCGTCGTCCAGCAGCGACGGAAAGCCCCCCGCCTGCACCCCGTTCGCGCCCGCCCCGTGGCAGGTCGCGCAGTTCGCCCGGAACACCGAAGCCCCCGCATCCACCGCAAAGGCATGAAGCTCCGGGTCGTTGGGCAGCTGCGCGAGGTCGGCATTGGCCAGCCGCTCCATGATCCCCGCCCGCGCCGTCTCCACGGACGCGATGTCCGCCGCCACGTCCCCCCGGGTCGAATACCCCAGAAGGCCCGAGGTGGCCCCGCTCACCAGCGGCCAGGCCGGATAGGCGAGCGTATAGCCCACGCCCCAGACGATCGTGGCGTAGAAGGTCCACACCCACCAGCGGGGCATGGGGTTGTTCCACTCCTGGATGCCGTCCCATTCGTGGCCGGTCGTGCCGATGCCCTCCGCGGGCAGCTTGTCGTTGCGTGCCATGGTCAGGCCTCCGAAGCGGGATCAAGAAGGGGCCGGTCGTCGTGCCGGAAGGGCACGCGCCCCGCGTCGTCATGGAGGGGCCGGGACCCCGGCCGCCACGACCACGCGAAGACCCCCACGAAGAAGAGGAACAGCGCGAGCAGCACCCAGGAATCCGCGAGGTGCCGAAGGAAGGTGTAGAGTTCCATGAGCGTCCCTCCCTCAGCGGCTCGCGTCGGGCGTGAAGGTGGAGAAGTCCACCATCGTGCCCATGACCTGGAGGTAGGCGACCAGCGCATCCATCTCGGATACCCCCGCCAGCCCGTCGAAGTTCGCGGCCGCCGCCCCCGGATAGCGATCCGTCATGGCGCCCACGTCGCCGTCCCCCAGGGGGTCGGCCTGGACCAGGAAGTCGGCCTGCGCCGCGGCGATCTGCTCGTCGGAGTAGGGCACGCCGACGAACCGGTGCGTCTCCATCAGCTCGCCGACATGCTCGCCGTCGAGGCGGGTCTCCATCAGATGCGCATAGGGCGGCATGATGGATTCCGGCACCACCGACTGCGGGTCGGTCAGGTGCTGGACGTGCCACGCGTCCGAATATCGCCCCCCCACGCGGGCGAGGTCGGGCCCCGTCCGCTTGGAGCCCCACTGGTGCGGGTGGTCGTACATCGACTCCGCCGCGAGGCTGTAGTGCCCGTAGCGCTCCACCTCGTCGCGCATGGGGCGGATCATCTGGCTGTGGCAGGTGTAGCAGCCCTCGCGGATGTAGATGTCGCGCCCCGCGAGTTCGAGCGGGGAGTAGGGCCGCACCCCCTCCACCTCCTCGATGGTGTTCTCGAGGTAGAAGAGGGGCGCGATCTCCACGATCCCCCCGATGAGGACCACGAGGAGGCTCCCGCCAAGGAGCAGCGTCGCGTTGCGTTCAAGGTGCTTGTGATGGTCAAGGAAGGCCATGTGTCTGTCCTCATTCGGCCGGAGTGGCGACGGCCGCGGTGCGGACCCGGCCAAAGGCCGTCATCCACAGGTTCCAGGCCATGATGATCGCGCCGGTCAGGTACATCACCCCGCCCAGGGCGCGGACGACGTACATCGGGTACTTGGCGGCGACGGTGTCGGCGAAGCTGTTGACCAGGAAGCCGTTGGCATCGACCTCGCGCCACATCAGGCCTTCCATGATGCCCGTGACCCACATCGACGCCGCGTAGAGAACGATGCCGATGGTGGCGAGCCAGAAGTGCCAGTTCACCGCGGCCATGGAATGCAGCCGCTCACGGTTCCAGAGCTTCGGCACGAGGAAGTAGAGAGCCGCGAAGGTGATCATGCCGTTCCAGCCCAGCGCGCCGGAATGAACGTGCCCGATGGTCCAGTCGGTGTAGTGCGACAGCGAGTTGACCGCGCGGATCGACATCATCGGGCCTTCGAAGGTGCTCATCCCGTAGAAGCCGAGCGAGATCACCATCATCCGCATGATCGGGTCGGTGCGGATCTTGTCCCAGGCGCCCGACAGGGTCATCAGCCCGTTGATCATGCCGCCCCAGGAGGGCATCCACAGGATCACCGAGAACACCATGCCCAGCGTCGCGGCCCAGTCGGGCAGGGCGGTGTAGTGCAGGTGGTGCGGACCGGCCCAGATATAAAGGAAGATCAGCGCCCAGAAGTGGATGATCGACAGCTTGTAGCTGTAGACCGGGCGCCCGGCCTGCTTCGGCACGAAGTAGTACATCATGCCCAGGAAGCCCGCGGTCAGGAAGAAGCCCACGGCGTTGTGGCCGTACCACCACTGCACCATGGCGTCCTGCACGCCCGAGAAGACCTGCACCGACTTCGACCCGAAGATCGACACCGGGATCGACAGGTTGTTCACCACATGGAGCAGCGCCACGGTGATGATGAAGGACAGGAGGAACCAGTTCGCCACGTAGATGTGGGGCTCCTTGCGCTTGACGATGGTGCCCAGCGTCACGACCAGGAACGCCACCCAGACCACCGTGAGCCACAGGTCCACGTACCATTCCGGCTACGCGTATTCCTTGGCCTGCGTCGCGCCCAGCAGGTAGCCGGTGGCGGCCAGCACGATAAAGAGCTGGTAGCCCCAGAACACGAACCATCCCAGGTTCCCGCCCCAGAGCCGCGCCGCCGAGGTGCGCTGCACGATGTAGAACGTGCTCATGATGAGCGCGTTGCCCCCGAAGGCGAAGATCACCGCCGAGGTGTGCAGCGGACGCAACCGCCCGAAGTTGCCGTAGCCCTGCAACGCGTCCAAGTTCAGCTGCGGAAACGCGAGCTGGAGCGCGATGATCACGCCCACCAGGAACCCCGCGAGGCCCCAGAAGGTCGTGGCGATGGCGCCCGCCCGGATGACGCCGTCAGCATATTCGTTAGCGTACTGGTCGGGCCGGGGCGCAGCCGCCACGACCCCTTGGTTGCCCGTGCTGCGCACGGTCCAGATAAACAGGCCGGCCGCCACGGCCATGACGATCAGGGCGTGGACCTGGTAGGCCAGGTCGCGCGCCCAGTTGGCGGCGATGGCGGCGAACAGGGCGATGGCCCCATACGCCGCGATCTTGATCCAATCCCACATTGCGGATGTGCCCCTCTGATTCGATCCGCACGGGGAAAAGGCTCCGGCGGCTCCGATGGTCGAGGGGCGGTTTGCCACCTGCGGCGGCGCTTATCCTTGATCCAGGTCAAACAGCGCCCGGCCTCCTCCTGATACGCATCAAGGCGCAACCCATCGGCCCGCCTTACTCCTGGGGACGCAAAGGAGACCTGCCATGCTCAAGACCCTGAGCCTCGTGCTGACGGACGAATCCCGCGACGCCCCGGCCCTCGACGCCGCGGTGACCCTGGCCCTGCGCGAGGACGCGCATCTCGATGTCGTGGCGCTCGGCATAGAGCCCGTGCCCCTGGAGGCGCTCCCCATGGCCTCCGCCCAGATCGTGATCGAATCAGGCCGGGCCGAGGCTCAGGCCCAGGCCGACCGCCTCGCCGCCTGGGCCCGCTCCCGCCTGCCCCAAGGTGTCCGCGCCAGCGTCGAGCCGCGCCTCGCGCAGGGCATGGGCCTCGGGCCCAGCGTGGCCCGCGCCGCGCGCTTCTCGGACCTCGCCATCGCCGCCCGCCCCTACGGCCCGGGCCGCGGCGGCCTCGCCTCCGTGGCGATGGAAGGGCTCCTGTTCGGTGGCGGCGCCCCGGTCCTCGCGGTCCCCGATGCAGGCGCAGACCTGTCCCGCCCCTTCGGACGGATCCTCCTCGCCTGGAACAACAGCGACGAATCCCTGCGCGCCACCCGCGCCGCGCTGCCCTTCCTGCGCGCCGCAAGCCGGGTGGACATCGTCGTCATCGACCCGCCCCTCAACGCCCCCGACCGGTCCGACCCGGGCGGGGAGCTCTCGCTCTGGCTCGCCCGCCACGGCATCCGGGCCGAAGTCGCGGTCATGGCCAAGACCGAGCCCCGCATCGCCGACGTCCTCCTGCGCGTCGCGCGTGAAAAGGGCTGCGAGGCCGTCGTCATGGGCGCTTACGGCCATTCCCGCCTGCGCGAGGCGGTGCTGGGCGGCGCCACCCGCGACATGCTGGCCGAAGTCGCGCTGCCCCTGATCATGGCCCACTGACCGATGCCGCGGGG
>CADCUU010000265.1 GCA_902805995.1 uncultured Rubellimicrobium sp. | reverse complement strand
CTCGCAGGATGCAGGACGGGTACTTCCAAGTGATGGCGGAGCCCGTTTCCACCTGCGTCCACATGACCTTGGAGCGGTCGCCGCGGCAGTCGGCGCGCTTGGTCACGTAGTTGAGGATGCCGCCCTTGCCGTCAGCGTCGCCGGGGTACCAGTTCTGGACAGTCGAGTACTTAACCTCGGCGTCCTCCTCGGCGATGATCTCCACCACCGCGGCATGAAGCTGGGCGACGTCACGCTTGTGCGCGGTGCATCCTTCGAGGTAGCTCACGTAGGAGCCCTTGTCGGCGATGATGAGCGTGCGCTCGAACTGGCCGGTGTTCTCGGCATTGATGCGGAAGTAAGTCGACAGCTCCATCGGGCAGCGGACGCCCGGCGGGATGTAGACGAAGGAGCCGTCCGAGAAGACGGCGCTGTTGAGCGTGGCGTAGAAGTTGTCGGACGGCGGGACGACGGACCCGAGGTACTTGCGCACAAGCTCGGGATGCTCGCGGATCGCCTCGGAAATGGAGCAGAAGATGACGCCGGCCTTCTTCAGCTCGGCCTGGAAGGTCGTCCCGACGGAGACGGAGTCGAAGACGGCGTCCACAGCGACGCGGCGCTCCTCACCCTCGGGGCGTTCGACGCCGGCGAGGATCTCCTGCTCCTTCAGGGGGATGCCGAGCTTCTTGTAGGTGTCGAGGAGCTTGGGGTCCACGTCGTCGAGCGACTTGGGCTTCACGGCCATGCTCTTGGGCCGGGCGTAGTAGTACTGGTCCTGGAAATCGACATGCGGCAGGTCGAGGAGCGGCCAGTGGCGGGGCTCCTCCATCTCCTTCCAGCGGGCGAAGGCGGAGAGGCGCCAGTCGGTCATCCACTCGGGCTCTCCGTTCTTGTCGGAGATGAGGCGGACGATGTCCTCGTTGACGCCCTTGGGGGCGTATTCCGTCTCGATGTCGGTCTGGAAGCCGTACTTGTAGGCCCCCAGGCTGGCCACGGCGGCGACGGTCGCCTCGTCCACGCCGTCCTTGACATCGAGCGCGCCGGTCCGGTCGTCGAGGGCGGCCTCGCGCGCGGCCAGGGCCTCGGGATGGACCTCCATCACATGCGGTTCGGTGCGGTTGTCCAGAGCGGCCATGGTGGTCCCTTCCGTATCGCGCGCGGGCATCAGGCGGCCCGGCTCTGTTGCTTCCGCCGTGCGGCGGCGAAGGCGTCCGCGAAGCGGAGCACCTCGTCCTCGGTGGTCTGCACCCCCAGGGAGACGCGGATCGCGCATCCGGCGGTGGCTTCGTCGTAGCCCATGGCCCGTAAGGTACGGCTGGCGCGGACCTTGCCGCTGGAGCAGGCGGACCCGGAGGACACGGCGAACCCCTGGAGGTCCATCGCCATCACCTGGGTCTCGCCCTTCCAGCCCGGCGAAAGGGCCAGGGTGGTATTGGGCAGGCGCCGCGTCCGGCGTCCGACCAATATGGTATCGGAGGAGCCGGCCTCAAGAGCGCGATCTAGAATGTTTCTAAGCTCGGCAACCCGCTCCATCGCGCCATCGGCGAGGTCCCGCAGGGCGGCCTGGATCGCGGCGGCCATGCCGGCGATGGCGATGACATTCTCGGTCCCCGCGCGACGGCCCATCTCCTGCCCGCCGCCCCTGGTCTGGGCGTCGAGGTGGTGGCCGCGGGGCAGGATCAGGGCGCCCACGCCCTTGGGGCCGCCGAACTTGTGGGCGGACAGGATCGCCATGGCGACGCCGGACCAGTCGTGGGCATAGGGCAGCTTGCCCACCCCTTGCGTGATGTCGCTGACGGCGAGGCCCTGCGGCAGGTCCTGAAGAATGCCGGTTTCGGAGTTGGCGAGCTGGAGCGTCGTGGCACGCGGGTCGGTCACGGCGACGCGGCCGTCAGCATCGACGGGAAGCGCAGCGTCGGTCCAGGCGAGGACGGCGTCATGCTCCACGGCGGCGGAGCGGAGGCCGCGTCCCGCGAGGGCCAGGGCTGCGGCCTCGGTCGCGCCGGAGGTGAAGACGAGATCGGATTGCGACGCGCCAAGCGATTCGAGGATCGTTTCACGCGAGCGTTCGACGAGGGCCTTCGCGGCGCGCCCCTCGGCATGGACGGAGGACGGGTTGCCGACCACGTCCATGGCCGCGACCATGGCCGCCCGCGCCTCCGCCCGAAGGGGGGTCGTGGCGTTATGGTCGAGATACCCCCTCATTCGTCCACGAGCACGAAAAGGGACGGCACGGCGGGGCACGGTGCGAGCTGGTTCTTGACCACGTCCGACAGGCGCGTCTGGTGCAGGAAGACATAGACATGCGCCGACAGCCCCTCCCACAGGCGGTCAGTGAGCTTCTGCGCCTGGGTGCCGGAGGAGCCACCCTGCGCGGCGGCGCCCTTGTGCAGCGCGCTCACGGTTTCGTCCACGGCGCCGAGGATCTCGGCCACGCGAATCTCGGAGGCGGGGCGGCCCAGGCGGTAGCCGCCGCCGGGGCCACGGACGGAGTCCACGAGCCCCTCGCGGCGGAGCTTGACGAAGAGCTGTTCGAGGTAGGGAAGCGAGAGGTCCTGCCGCTTGGCGATCTCGCCGAGGTTCACGAGGCTCCCCTCGGGCTGCTGCGCGATGTCCGCGAGCGCCACCATTGCATACCGCCCCTTCGTGGAGAGCTTCATCCCCTGCCCCTAAAACCTATGACGTTGACGCCCGACACAGGCGTCATTACTTCCTGTCGAACCTCGGGGCCAGCGCATCGATCCCGAGCTTAGAATTATTCTAAGGTCTCCGAGTATTCTTGTCAAGAATGCTCCGGGGCCGTTTGGGGAACGTCAATGCCTGAAGTCATCTTCCCCGGCCCCGAAGGCCGGCTCGAAGGCCGCTACCACCCCCAGAAGGATCGCGACGCGCCCATCGCCATCATCCTGCATCCGCACCCGCAGTTCGGGGGCACGATGAACAACCGCGTGGTCTACAACCTGCACTACGCGTTCCACTCGCTCGGGTTCACGGTGCTGCGGTTCAACTTCCGCGGCGTGGGGCGCAGCCAAGGCGAATACGACCAGGGCATCGGGGAGCTGTCGGACGCGGCCTCGGCCCTCGACTACCTCCAGGCGATGAACACCAACGCCAAGCATTGCTGGGTGGCAGGATTTTCGTTCGGGGCGTGGATCGGGATGCAGCTCCTGATGCGGCGGCCGGAGATCACGGGCTTCGTGTCGGTGGCGCCGCCCGCGAACATGTACGACTTCTCCTTCCTCGCGCCCTGCCCGTCCTCGGGCCTCGTGATCAACGGGTCGGCCGACCGGGTCGCGCCGCCGGCGGACACCGTGACGCTGGTGAACAAGCTCCATGAGCAAAAAGGCATCACGATCACGCATGATGTCGTCGAAGGCGCGGGCCACTTCTTCGAGGACCCGTACATGGATAAGATGATCGACACGGTGAAGGCGTATGTGAAGCGCCGCCTGACGGAGACGACCCGCTGACATGGCTTCCCTGACCGAGGAGATCGCCGACGCCCTGGCCCGGGACGCGATCCGGGCCGCCGAGGAGCTTGGCGACGAAAACCTCGTGACGGAGATCAGCCGCCTGATCGGCGCATCTTCGACCACCACGCAGGAGGCGTTCAACACCGCCGTCCGCGTGCGCCAGTCCGAAGCGCGGGCGCGTCGGCTGCTGGCCGACCGGCTGGGCGCGAGCTGGCCGCTGGACGCGGTCCGGGCGGCGCCTGCGGTGGCTCAGGCGGCAGTGCCCGCGCCGGCTGCTCAGCCATCGGAAGCGCAGGCTACAGCGAGTCAGCCCGTTGCGCCGAAGGGGCCGACTGCGTCGCAGCCGTCAGCTCAGGCTCGGTCGTCGGTCCAGGGAGTTGGCTCCGCCCTGCCCCCGACCACCGCTGCTGCCGCGAAGCCCGCCGCGCCACAGCCTTCAGCCACGCCTGCCGGCCATGTGCCTTCAGTGGCGCCAGCGGCTAAGGCCCCTTCGGCTGCGCCGATGGGGCAGGCTTCGGCTGGGCAAGCTGGGTCAGCCCCGGTGAGGCGGGAAGACATGCCGGGCAGGACCGCGTCAGTGCCACAACCGGCGGTCGCAAGGACCGCGCCCGAGCCGCGCTCTGCCGCACCGGATGCCAGACAGGCTGTGCCGACGTCTCCGACGTGGCAGGAGACCGCGCCGCCACGGTCGCCCTCAGCGCCGCGTCCCGACTTGGCGCCGCCGGCCGGGCCGACGCCGACACGGCCCCCGGGGCTGTCGGAGGAGGCCGCCCCGCCGCCTCTCGCGGGTTCGGTCCCGACACGCCCGCCCAAGCCGGAGTTCCATCCGATCGAGACCCCGCGCCCGGCGCCCCCCGCGCAGAGCTTCGCGGCGAAGCTGGCCCTAGCCTCGGCCCTGCCCCGCCGGACCGTCACGCCGGTGGAGCCGCGCAACCCGACGCCTCCCGGTCCGGACGACAAGACCCCTGATGGCGACTGGGGCTGAGGTGCCGCCTAGCATGCCTTTGCAGGCAGTGGACGACCGGATCGCGGCGCAGATGACCTTCCTGCAGGAGGCGGACCGGCTGAAGTCGGTTCTCCGCGCCACGACGCTGGCGGATGGCTCGCGGCGCGAGAATTCAGGCGAGCATAGCTGGCACCTGGCGCTCTATGCGATGGTGCTGGCCGATCAGGCCGGACCTGGGGTGAGGATCGACCGAGTCATCCGGATGCTGCTGATCCACGACCTCGTGGAGATCGACGTGGGCGACGTGCCGATCCATTCCGCGAACGGCGCGGCGCATGGCTCGGCCGAGATCCTTGCGGCGGAGCGGGCGGCGGCGGAGCGGATCTTCGGGCTGCTGCCCGCGGACCTCGGGGCCGAACTCAGCGCGCTCTGGGAGGAGTTCGAGGCGGCGGAGTCGCCGGACGCGGTGTTCGCCAAGAGCCTCGACCGGGTGCAGCCGGTGATGCAGAACCTCGCCTCGGGCGGCGGGACCTGGGTGGAGTACAAGGTCACGGCGGAGCAGCTGGAGAGCCGCGTGGGGGCCAAGGTGGCGCGTGGGGCGCCGGGGCTGTGGGACTGGGTCAGGGAGAGGACGCGAGCATATTTCGGGTGAGCCGGGTGCCACTGTTCATGGCTGCTCTTGCCGCCTCGCTGCCGGTTGCATCGCTGATGCTCCTTGGCGACGCTAACGCGCGGGCGTGCATGGACTGGAACGGGGGCCGGTTCGTTGGACATGACGATGCCGCCCGGCCTTTCTCGACGACGTGGGTGGTGTTCCATGGCATGGTCGTGCGGGACCTTCGGAACCCTCGTGCCACGCTGATCTTCCTGTTGGTCTGCTCCCTGCCGTTACTGCCAAGCGCCGTTGCCGCCCTGGTCGCGCCGGCTCGTTCTCTCCGGGGGTCTGGATCGGGCTCGGCCTGGCTGTCGTGCTCGCCTTTGTGGTGCTGAGCGATTCCAGCAGGCACCACGATTGCGACCGGAAGGGCAGCGAGATGATCTTCGTCGTCCTGTTGCTCGGGCCCATTGTGGGGCTGATCTGTACGACCGTCGGGCTTTGGCTGAACAACGTCTTGGTTCGCCGCTAGTCAGCATACCATGGCATACCGTCTTCCCCCCTCCTCACGGATGCGCTAGGAGGCGGCGGAGCCCACCACTGGCCGAAGGCGCCCCCATGACCAAGATCAAAGTCGATAACCCCGTCGTCGAGCTCGATGGCGACGAGATGACCCGGATCATCTGGGACTTCATCAAGAAGAAGCTGATCCTCCCCTATCTCGACGTGGACCTGAAGTACTACGACCTGGGAATCGAGGAACGCGACCGGACCAACGACCAGATCACCGTGGACGCCGCCCATGCGATCAAGGAGCATGGCGTCGGCGTGAAATGCGCCACCATCACCCCTGACGAGCAGCGGGTGGAGGAGTTCGGCCTCAAGCAGATGTGGAAGTCCCCCAACGGGACGATCCGCAACATCCTCGGCGGCGTGATCTTCCGCGAGCCTATCATCGCGCGCAACGTGCCCCGCCTCGTCCCCCACTGGACGAAGCCGATCGTCGTGGGCCGCCACGCCTATGGCGACCAGTATCGCGCGACGGACTTCCGTTTCCCGGGCAAGGGCACCCTGTCCATGAAGTTCGTGGGCGAGGACGGTCAGGTCATCGAGCGGGAGGTGTTCCAGTCCCCCGCCGCCGGCGTGGCCATGGGGATGTACAACCTCGACAACTCCATAGCGGATTTCGCGCGCGCCTCGTTCAACTACGGCGTGTCGCGGAACATGTCGGTGTACCTGTCGACCAAGAACACGATCCTCAAGGCCTATGACGGGCGCTTCAAGGACCTGTTCCAGCAGATCTTCGACGCCGAGTTCGCCGAGGAGTTCACGGCGCGCAAGCTGTCTTACGAGCACCGGCTGATCGACGACATGGTGGCCTCGGCCCTCAAGTGGTCGGGCGGCTACATCTGGGCCTGCAAGAACTACGACGGCGACGTGCAGTCCGACATCGTGGCGCAGGGCTTCGGCTCGCTGGGCCTGATGACCTCGGTGCTGATGACGCCCGACGGGAAAACCGTGGAGGCCGAGGCCGCCCATGGCACCGTCACGCGTCACTTCCGCGAGCACCAGAAGGGCAAAGAGACCTCGACCAACTCCATTGCTTCCATCTACGCCTGGACGGGGGGCCTCAAGCACCGCGCCAAGCTCGACGACAACGCGCAGCTTGCGCGGTTCGCCGATACGCTGGAGCGCGTGACCGTGCAGACGGTCGAGGACGGCTATATGACCAAGGACCTCGCGCTGCTCGTCGGGCCGGACCAGAAGTGGCTGACCACGATGGGCTACCTGGAGAAGGTGGATGAGTACCTGAACAAGGCCCTCGCGGGCTGACGGACCGGGGCGCGCGGGGTGACCTGCGCGCCCGTTCCCCATGACGGTCGGCGCCCCCCACAGCCTGTTCGACGACGCGCAGGGGATCGCCTTTGGCGCCGTGATGGCGTCGTTCGGGCTGGCCATGCTGACGCAGCTCGGACTCATTACCGGGCAGACGGCGGGGCTGGCGGTGCTGCTCTCCTACCTCACCGGCTGGCCCTTTGGGGCGGTGTTCTTTGCAGTGAACCTGCCCTTTTACTGGCTGGGCTGGAGGCGCATGGGCGCGCGCTTCACCCTCAAGACCTTCGCGGCGGTGGCGCTGCTGTCGGCCCTGTCCACGCTGGTGCCGGGCTGGGTGGGGTTCGCGCGGCTCGACCCGATCTTCGGCGTGATCCTGTTCGGCTTCATCACGGGCGCGGCGCTGCTCGCATTGTTCCGGCACGGGGCGTCGCTGGGCGGCGTGGGGATCCTGGCGCTCATGGTCCAGGATAGGACGGGATTCCGAGCGGGCTGGACGCAGCTCCTGTTCGATTTTGCGCTGTTCGGGGCGGCGCTGGTGATCTTGCCGCCCTCCACTGTCGCGCTGAGCGCGGTCGGGGCCGTGGTCCTGAACCTCGTGATCGCCATCAACCACCGGCGCGACCGCTACGTAGCCTACTGACCCTGGCTTGAGCGGGAACCTGCCGGGGGAACCATCGCCGCCTCCTTTCGTTGCGACCTCACAACCGCGCGAGGCCCCGTGCCCGCGCGCCAGCAAGGAAAGCGCCACGAACATGCACGGAATTATCTGGCTTATAGGCCTGGTCGTCGTCGTCCTCGCCATCCTGTCCCTCTTGGGGCTTCGCTGAGCGATGGCGGACCGCACCATCATCAGCCCGGCCACCTCCACCACGGTCGGCGCGGGCACGTCGTCTTCAGGGGGGAACAACCTCCATTACGTGGATTGGCACGCTATCGTCGCGGGCGCTGTTGTGGCCTCGGCCATCGGCGTGGTTTTCGCGGGATTCGGCGCGGCCCTGGGCCTGACTGCCCTGTCGCCCCAACCGGGCGAGGGTTCGGGACGGCTGTCCCTGATCCTGACCGGCCTTTGGGCCCTCATCACGATCCTCGTCTCGTATGGCGCGGGCGGCTACATCGCAGGCCGGATGCGCCGCCGGGTGGACAACGCCACGCCGGACGAAGTGGCGGCGCGTGATTCCATTCATGGCATGGTCGTCTGGGGCCTGGGCGTTCTGATCGGCGCCTGGATCGCGGGCAACGTGATCGGCTCGGCCGTGAACGCCGTGGGCAACGTCGCGGGCGGCGCGGCGCAGGCCGTGGGCTCGGTCGTGCAGGGTGCAGGCAACGCGGTCGGCGGCGCGGCTTCGGCGGCGGCCACGGCAGCGACCGGCAGCGAGGACGGCGAAGGCGGGCTCGACCTGTCGGGCTTCAACCCGATCGAGGCGATCAACACCCGCCTCCTGCGCGGCACGGGCGAGCAGATCGACCCCAACGCCGAAGTTTCCCCCATCGCACGCGACGTGATCTTCGAGGTGGCCCGCACGGGCGAGCTGACCGACGAGAACCGCGAGATCCTGGCCGAAGAGGTCGCCCGGAACTCCACGCTGAGCGAGCAGGACGTCCAGGGCCGCATCGACCAGGCGGTGACCCAGGTCACACAGCTTCGGGACGAGGCGCAGCAACGTGTCGATCAGGCGGCGCAGGCCGCGCGGGATGCGGCGGATGCAGCGCGCCGGGCGGCCGTGCTCACGGGCTTCCTCGTGGCGGCGGGCTTCGCCATCGCCCTCGGGGCGGCGATGTATGGTGCCGGACTGGGCGGGCGGCACCGCGACGAAGGGCGCATGCTCTACCTCTTCCGCAGCTACTGAACCTACCCTATATGCGACAACGGGACAGGGGGGCGCTTTGTGCGTCCCCCTAGCTTTTTCTGCCATTGCATAGTACCGCCCCCCCATTCCCCGAGAAGAGAGACCCATGGATATCCGCAACATCGCGATCATCGCGCACGTCGACCACGGCAAGACCACGCTGGTGGACCAGCTCCTCAAGCAGTCCGGCGCCTTCCGCGACAACCAGGCGGTGGCCGAGCGGGCCATGGATTCCAACGACATCGAGCGCGAGCGCGGCATTACCATCCTCGCCAAGTGCACCTCCGTCGAATGGAAGGGCACGCGGATCAACATCGTCGACACCCCCGGTCACGCCGATTTCGGCGGCGAGGTGGAGCGTATCCTGAGCATGGTGGACGGGGTTTGCCTTCTCGTGGACGCGGCCGAAGGGCCGATGCCGCAGACCAAGTTCGTGACCTCCAAGGCGCTGGCGCTGGGCCTCAAGCCCATCGTGGTGCTGAACAAGGTGGACAAGCCCGAGGCCGATCCCGACCGAGCGCTCGACCAGTGCTTCGACCTCTTTGCCGCGTTGGGCGCGAACGACGAGCAGCTGGACTTCCCGCACATTTATGCCTCGGGCCGTTCGGGCTGGGCGGACCTGGAGCTTGACGGATCGCGCGCGAACCTCGACGCGCTGTTCGACCTGATCGTCCGCCATGTGGAGCCGCCGCGTCAGCTCGAAGCCAAGGACAAGCCGTTCCGCATGCTGGCCACGACGCTGTCCGCTGACCCGTTCATCGGCCGCATCCTGACGGGGCGCGTCGAATCGGGCACACTGCGCGCGGGCGAGACCGTGAAGGCCCTGTCCCGCACCGGCGAGAAGCTGGAGCAGTTCCGCGTGTCCAAGATCCTCGCCTTCCGCGGCCTGACCCAGACCGCGATCGACGTGGCCGAGGCTGGCGACATCGTGACGCTGGCCGGCATGTCCAAGGCCACCGTCGCGGACACGATCTGCGACCTGTCGCTCGACATACCCCTGCCCGCCCAGCCGATCGACCCGCCGACCATCTCGGTCACCTTCGGGATCAACGACTCGCCTCTCGCGGGACGTGAGGGCAAGAAGGTCCAGTCGCGCGTGATCCGCGAGCGCCTGATGAAGGAAGCCGAGCTGAACGTGGCCATCAAGGTCACCGACACCCCCGGCGGCGACGCCTTCGAGGTGGCGGGCCGCGGCGAGCTTCAGATGGGCGTCCTGATCGAGAACATGCGCCGCGAGGGGTTCGAGCTGTCGATCTCGCGTCCGCGCGTCCTCTTCAAGGAAGAGAACGGCGTCCGGATGGAGCCGGTCGAGGAAGTCACCATCGACGTGGATGACGAATACACCGGCGTCGTGGTCGAGAAGCTGACCGGCCCCCGCAAGGGCGACCTCGTGGAGATGAAGCCGGCGGGCGCAGGCAAGACGCGGGTCATCATGCATGTCCCGTCGCGTGGCCTGATCGGCTACCAGGGCGAGTTCCTGACCGACACGCGCGGCTCGGGCGTGCTGAACCGGATCTTCCATGGCTGGACCCCCCACAAGGGTGAGATCCAGGGCCGTCGTCAGGGCGTGCTGATCTCCATGGAGAACGGCGTCGCCGTGGCCTACGCGCTCTGGAACCTGGAAGAGCGGGGCAAGATGTTCGTCGTGCCGCAGGACCCGGTCTATGAAGGCATGATCATCGGCGAGCATTCGCGCGACAACGACCTTGAGGTGAACCCGCTCAAGGGCAAGAAGCTGACCAACGTTCGCGCCTCCGGCACGGACGAGGCGGTGCGCCTCACGCCGCCGGTGCTGATGTCGCTGGAGCAGGCCATCGCCTATATTGACGACGATGAGTTGGTGGAGGTCACGCCGACCGCGATCCGCCTGCGCAAGCGTCACCTCGACCCGCATGAGCGCAAGCGGCAGGCCCGCGCCTCCTGACCCCTAGCCTCTCGGCTGAAGACCATCGCGGAGCGCGTCCCCCCGGGCGCGCTCCGTTTTCGTTCTGAGGGCCATGAGGGACTGCCCCGTCGGGCAGATGTCGAGCAGCACGCAGGCGTGACAGGCCGGGTTGCGGTGAAAGCAGACGCGCTGTCCGTGCAGCATCAGCACCTCGTGGTGGTCGTAAACCTTCTGGGCGTCCCAGTCCTGCGGCAGGAGCGCGGCGAGCGCGACATGGGAGGGGCCGACCTCCATGCTGCGGGGGATGAGCCCGGTCCGTTGCGCGACGCGGTGATGGTGGCTGTCGACCGGCAGCGCGGCCTTGCGGAGGCGGCTGAAAGACAGGACGGCGGCGCTGGTCTTGGGGCCGACACCAGGGAGCGCCTCAAGCCAGGCCCGCGCCTCGGGGACGGGCATCTCCTCCAAGAAGTCGAGGTTGAGATGGCCGTGCATCTCCGTGATCGCCCGGAGGATCGCCTGCAGGCGCGGCGCCTTCTGTTCGGGCCAGGTGACCCCCCGGATCAGGGCCTCCACCTCGGGCGTTGGGGCATCACGGAGCGATTCCCAATCGGGGTAATGACTGCGCAGGGCTTCGAAGGCGCGCTTCGAGTCGCGGTTCTTGGTGCGATGCGACAGGAGCGATGAGACAAGCTCGCTTAGCGGGTCGTGGTCGTGGAAGTAGCCTATCGGGCAGCCGTATTCCTTGCAGAGCCGGCGATGGATCTCCAGCGCCTGGGCCTTTGCGTCACTGACGTCGAGGGAGAGCTGTTCCATGTGAGCGGAATCCGCAGCGAGGCGAACGGTTCCATTTCACTCGAACGAGTATCGTCCGGCCAGCGTAGTGGCAGGCTGGTCTATGTTGAGGGCAGGACGAGGACCGAGTCACCGATGTGGAGCGGGCCCGCGCGCAGGACGGTCGCGCACCAGCCGCCGTGACCACGGACGGCGTTGTAGCCTCCGCGGCCCAGCGCTTCTTCCATTCGGGAACAGGGCGCGCAGGCGCTTGTGATTTCCACCTCGGCGATCAGGCCGATCCGCAAGCGCGCGCCACGAAGGGCGCCCAGGTTGATGCCGGAGACGACGACGTTGCGACGAAGCAGTTCGGCTGTCGCCTCCCGCCCAGCGAGGGAGGAGATCACGGGAATATGCTCGGCCTGGATCAGGGTCAGGGCGCGCTTGCCGGGGCGGGCATGGTCCCCCACGAGGCCCGATAGCGCCAATTCCGCGCCGTCAATCGGCTGTGGATCGGCCCGACGGCTGGGGCGGAGGAGGATGGCCTCAATCCGCCCCGGACGGGGAAACTGCGACAGAAGCTCCGCCATCGAGACCGGCGCGGCGCGGGGAGGAGTCAGGTCCCCAACTCCTCGACCAGCACCAGTTCGCGTTCGGCGGCATCGCGAGCGTGCTCAAGCGCCGCTTGGTATTCGGGCGAGCGATAGCACCCCTCGGCCGCCGCGAGGGACGGGAAGCGGGCGACGACCTGCCGCGTCCGCTCCGGCCCCTCAAGCTGGACATAAGCGCCGCCCCGGGCGAGCCAGACGCCGCCATGGGCGGGGATGATCTCGCCCGCGAGCTTAGCATAGCGGCCATAGGCCTCGGCGTCCGTGACCCTGACGTGGGCGATCCAGAGGGCGGTCATGCGAGCACTCCTTCGATCACGGCTTCGGCGGCCTTGATGGCGGCTTCGGCGTTCTGGACGCTGGTCGCGCCGCCCTGGGCGAGGTCGGGGCGACCGCCGCCGCCCTTTCCGCCAAGCTCGAGCACCGCGGCACGGAGGATGTCTACGGCCGAGAGCTTCTGCGACAAGTCGGCCGTGACGCCAGCGGCCACGGCGGCCTTGCCGTTGTCTTCGGCGATCAGGAGCACCGCGCCGGACCCGAGCTCGGCCTTGATGTTGTCGATGAGGCCGGGGAGATCCTTGCCGGTCACGCCGGACAGGATCTGCGCGCGGAAGGGTACACCTCCGACCTCGCGCGCGGGTTGGGCCTGCGACGGGCCGCCCATGGCGACCTGACGGCGAAGTTGCGCGACCTCGTTCTGGAGGGCGCGGCGCTCCTCCATCAGGGTCTTCACACGCTCGGCAACTTGGGCGGCGGGCGCTTTCAGGGTCGCGGCGACGTCAGCCAGACGACGATCCTGCTCGCGCAAGTAGTCGAGCGCGGCCTGGCCGGTCAGCGCCTCGATCCGGCGGACGCCGGAGGAGGAGGCGCTGTCGCCGAGCGCTACGAATGCCCCAATGTCGCCGGTGCGGGTAACATGCGTTCCGCCGCAAAGCTCGATGGAGTAGGCCGCGCCGTCGTTGCCCTTGCCCGAGTTGTCGTGGCGGCCCATCGAGACGACACGCACCTCGTCCCCGTACTTCTCCCCGAACAGCGCCTGCGCGCCGAGGGCGCGGGCGTCGTCGGGGGTCATCAGACGCGTCTCGACGGGGCCGTTCTGGCGAATGAACTCGTTTACCTCGGCCTCGACGCGGGCCAGTTCCTCCGCGCTGAGAGCCTGGGAATGAGTGAAGTCGAAGCGGAGACGGTCCTGCGCGTTGAGCGAACCCCGCTGCGCGACGTGATCGCCAAGGGCGCGGCGGAGCGCCTCGTTGAGGAGGTGGGTCGCGGAGTGGTTTGCGCGGATCGCGGAGCGGCGCGCATTGTCCACGGTCAGTCGGGCGGGCTGGCCACGGGAGAGCGTGCCCTCCGTCACCTCGACGTCGTGGATCACCACGCCGGCGGAGCGGCGGGTGTCGAGGACGCGGGCCGCGCCGGTATCGGTGGTGATCATGCCGGTGTCACCGACCTGACCGCCCGATTCGGCGTAGAACGGCGTCTGGTTGACGACGACCTGGGCACGGGCGCCCTGCCCTGCACTCTCCACGGCTGCGCCGTCCTGCACGAGCGCGAGGACCTGTCCTTCGGCGGCTTCGGTGTCGTAGCCCAGGAACTCGGTCGCGCCGTGCGCCTCGGCCAGTTCGAACCAGATAGCGGCGTCCTTGGCCTCGCCGGAGCCGGACCAGGAGGCGCGGGCGCGGGCCTTCTCCTCCTCCATCGCGGCCTCGAAGCCCGCGACATCTACGGTGCGCCCCTTTTCGCGCAGGGCGTCCTGCGTGAGGTCGAGCGGGAAGCCGAAGGTGCCGTAAAGGCGGAAGGCGGCCTCACCGGGGAGGTCGGCGCCCTCGGGGAGACGGTCGAGTTCCTCGTCGAGGAGACGGAGGCCGCGGTCGAGCGTCTCGCAGAACCTGGTCTCCTCGCGCTTCAGCGTATCCGTGATGAGGGGCTGGCCACGAACCAGTTCGGGGTAGGCCGCGCCCATCTGCTGCACGAGCGCCGGGACGAGGCGGTGCATGACGGGATCCTTGGCCCCAAGCATCGCGGCGTGGCGCATGGCGCGGCGCATAATGCGGCGGAGGACGTAACCCCGGCCTTCGTTGGAGGGGAGCACGCCGTCGGCGATCAGGAAGGACGTGGAGCGCAGGTGGTCGGCGATCACGCGGTGGTGGATCTTGCCGGGGCCG
>CADCUU010000264.1 GCA_902805995.1 uncultured Rubellimicrobium sp. | reverse complement strand
ATTTCCAAGAGGCCGAAACCCGAGATGCGGCCCACTTGGATGCGGGCGCGGTCGGTTTTGAGCTTGTCCTTGAAGCGCTTCTCGACGGCGGCGTTGTTCTTGCGCTCCTCCATGTCGATGAAGTCGATCACAATGAGGCCGGCGAGATCGCGCAGGCGAAGCTGGCGGGCCACCTCGTCCGCGGCCTCCAGGTTGGTCTTGAGCGCGGTCTGCTCGATGGACCCTTCCTTGGTCGCGCGGCCCGAGTTCACGTCGATGGCGACCAGCGCCTCGGTCACGCCGATGACGATGTAGCCGCCCGAGGGAAGCTGCACGACCGGGTTGAACATAGAGGCGAGATACGTCTCCACCTGGTAGCGGGCGAAAAGCGGAAGCGGATCATGGTGATGCGCGACGTTCTGCACGTGCGCCGGCATGATCATCTTCATGAAGTCGCGGGCGTTGCGGTAGCCCTCAGCCCCCTCCACGCCGACCTCGTCGATCTCGTTGGAGTAAAGGTCCCGGATGGACCGCTTGATGATGTCGCCTTCCTCGTAGATCTTGGCGGGCGCGATGGATTTCAGCGTCAGTTCGCGGATCTGCTCCCACAGGCGCTGGAGGTATTCGTAGTCGCGCTTGATCTCGGCCTTGGTCCGCTGGGAGCCGGCGGTGCGGATGATGAGGCCCGCGCCATCGGGCACATCCATCTCGGCGGCGATTTCCTTGAGCTTCTTGCGGTCGGCGGCGTTGGTGATCTTGCGGGAGATGCCGCCACCGCGCGCGGTGTTGGGCATCAGCACGCAGTAGCGGCCAGCGAGCGAGAGATAGGTGGTCAGGGCTGCGCCCTTGTTTCCGCGCTCTTCCTTGACGACCTGGACCAGCATGATCTGCCGGACCTTGATGACTTCCTGAATCTTGTAGCGACGCGCGCGCTGAGGCTTCTGGCGGGGACGCAGGTCCAAGTGGTCCTCCTCCTCGGCCACGACCTCGATCGTGTCGTCCTTCTCCACCGTCTCGACGCCGTCCTCGGGCGCGTCATCCTCGGTGGCGGGCGTCTCGATGGGGGTGTCGTGGACCGTCGCCATAGGCGACAGACCTTCGTCGTCGGATACGTCGTCCTCGCCGAGGTCGATGGTCTCCATTCCGGCGGGGTCGGCAGTGACATCCTGCGCGGCGACGGCGTCACCCTCGCGGCTCAGCGGACGCTCGCGGTCACGGCCGCGCACGCGGGTGCGGCGGCGGCGGTCGCCCCGACGCTCGGCCTTGTCGCCGTTGTCCTCGGCGGTTTCGCCCTCGGACTCCTCCTCCTCGCGGGAGCTTTCGGCGAAGGCCCGCTCCTCCGCCAAGAGTGCCTGACGGTCGGCGACCGGGATCTGGTAGTAGTCGGGGTGGATTTCGGCGAAGGCGAGGAAGCCGTGGCGGTTGCCGCCGTAATCCACAAAGGCCGCCTGGAGCGACGGCTCCACGCGCGTCACCTTGGCGAGGTAGATGTTGCCAGCTAGCTGGCGCTTCTGGGCGGATTCGAAATCGAAATCCTCGACCCTAGTTCCGTCAACCACCACGACCCGGGTCTCCTCCGGGTGGGTGGCGTCGATGAGCATTTTCTTGGCCATGCGATCCTGCATGCGCGCCCTGGCGGCGCCCCCTGAAGGGCGCCCGAGGGTCGGGCATGTCCATGATTGGCGACGGCGCGCACGGAAGCGGGGCCGTGATCCCTCAGGATCGGCCCCAGTCCTCGTTCAACAAGCGCGCGCAACATCGCGGGTTCTACTCCGACGCTGCAGCAATCCGCAGCGCCCGTTCAGGTCCCCGTCGCGCCGGCAATCGACGCAGGCGGGGATTCGTCCAGGTCCCGGGGGACCAGTCCAGTCCGCACGCCCCGCGGCCGATGAAACGGCTGGCAGGGCGACGGAAATCCGTCCGGGCGCGGCAAGGCCGCAGATGCCCGTTCCCCCATCCATAGCGAAGAGCGTGGCACGAGCACAACGACTTTCCGCTGGGGTCCGCTATCAGAGGTAGTCGGACCGGCTGAGGTTGTACTTGGCCATCTTCTCGTTGAGCGTCCGGCGCGGCAGGCAGAGCTCTTCCATCACGGAGACGATGCTCCCCTTGTGGCGGCGCATCGTGTTGTCGATGAGCATCCGCTCGAACGCTTCGACGAACTCCTTCAGCGGCTTGCCTTCGGTCGTCATCGCGGGGCGCGCGGTGTCGTCGCTGTCGGCCATCAGGAGCGAGGCGATGGTCCCCGTGCCCCGACGGTTCTGGAGCACGGCGCGTTCGGCCACGTTGATCAGCTGGCGGACATTCCCCGGCCAGGGCGCCTGGAGGAGCTGGGCGGCCTCCTGAGCGGACAGCTCGGGCGAATCACAGCCGTACTCTTCGGAGAACTGTTCGGAGAGGCGGGTGAAGAGCGTCAGGATATCCTCGCCCCGCTGGCGAAGGGGCGGTACGGTGATCCGCAGCGCGGCCAAGCGGTAGAATAGGTCGGGCCGCAGGACGGATTCGCATGACTTCCCCTCCTCCTGGAGGTTGCAGATCGCGATGATCCGCGTCTCGGCCGGGTTCCCCTGCTCGTTGATGGCAGTGAGGAGCCGGGCCTGCATGGCGGGCGACAGCGCTTCCACGTCCTCAAGCACCAGGGTGCCGCCGCGCGCTTCCTCCATCGCGGGCATGGGCTCGTCCGGCAGGGGCGGCCCGAAGAGCCTCCGCGACAGAGTCTCGGCGTCGAAGGCAGAGCAGGACAGCAGCACGAAGCGGCGGTTGCCACGCGCGCTCACGGCATGAAGCGCGTGGGCGACCAGGGTCTTGCCGGTTCCCGTTTCCCCCTCGATCAGGATATGCCCTTCGGCCTGGCCGAGATCGAGGATGTCCTCGCGTAGCCGCTCCATCGCAGGGGAGGAGCCGATGAGCTTGCGCATGAGCGCATCGGTGTCCGACAGCTCGCGGCGGAGCGCCCGGGAGTCGAGGGCGAGCCTGCGTGCCTGCGTCGCCTTCTTGGCGAGATCCGTCATGCGGTCGGGATTGAAGGGCTTTTCGAGGAAGTCGAACGCCCCGACGCGCATCGCCTCGACCGCCATCGGCACGTCGCCATGGCCGGTGATCATGATGACCGGGAGCGTGGAGTCGAGGCTGCGCAGCTTGCGCAGCAACTGCATGCCGTCCATTCCGGGCATTCGCACGTCGCTGACCACGATACCGGGATAGTCCGGGTTCAGGCCCTTCAGCGCATCCTCGGCGGAGGCAAAGGTTTCGGTGTCGAAGCCCGAAAGGGCGAGCCATTGGCTGATCGACTGACGCATGTCCTTTTCGTCGTCGACAATGGCGATCTTCATGGCCTTGGACATTACAGTCCTTCTTTTATTCGGCTGCGGCGGCCGGAGCATCCAGCGCGGGGAGAACCAACTCAAAAACGGCCCCCCCTTCGGAGCCGTTTCTCGCGGTAAGCCGACCACCTAGCTCGGTCACGATGTTTGACGAGATGGCCAATCCAAGGCCGACCCCGTCACCAGGCTGCTTGGTGGTGTAGAACGGTTCGAACAGCGCGTCCAGATCCTCAATTCCTGGGCCATTGTCGCGGACCGTGAGACTGACGGTCTGCCCCGCCGCCAGAAGGATGCCCACCGCCGGGTCCTTGACGCCGCGCGTCGCATCCAGCGCATTGCGAAGCAGGTTGATGATGACCTGTTCGAGCCGCAACCTGTCGCCCAGGATCATCGCGCGGTGATCGGGAATGGTGCGCGAGATCGCCACGCGACGGGCCTTGAGTTGCGGCTCCATCATGGCGAGAGCCGAGGAGACCGCGTCGCGCACGTCGAAGGGCTCGAACGCATCCGACCCTTTGCGGGCGTAGGATTTGAGCTGCCGCGTGATCGCGCCCATCCGGTCGATGAGGTCGTCGATGCGTTGGAAGGAGGCCAGCGCCTCCTCCGGTCGTTTGCGCTGGATGATGAGTCGCGCGCCGGCGAGGTAGGTCTTCATCGCCGCGAGGGGCTGGTTCAGCTCGTGGCTCACGGCGGCCGACATCTCGCCCAGCACGGCGAGCTTGGAGGACTGCGCAAGCGTCTGCTCGG
>CADCUU010000263.1 GCA_902805995.1 uncultured Rubellimicrobium sp. | reverse complement strand
CCTCGGCGCAGCCACGCCCCAGCCCTTTCGACGCGCCCGTCACCAGCGCCCGCCGCCCCCGGATTCCCAGATCCATGGCTCACCTCCCCTAGGGCCGCTCGCCCACGACGGTAACAACGCCGCCCACATCCGTCCCGTTCAGGACCACATTCATCTCATCTGAGCCCGAATTTCCGCTCAGCGCCGCGACGCGGCCCTCCTCCACATGAAACTCTCCCCGAAGGGTCCCGTCCACTACGATCACGTCCGTGCCCGCAGTCAGGTCGCCCGAAAGGTCGGCGTCAAAGCCTCCATATGCCGGAATTTCGAAGGGCCCGTCCGGCCCGACCCCGCCGCCCGAGAACAGCCCCGCATAGCCGTCCGACAGCACCAGCGCGCCGTCCCAGTCCTGCACCGGCCCGCCGTCGACCGACCCCGTCACGCCGTCGATCCGGCCACGGATCTCCTCGCCCGCAAAGTCCACCTGGACCGACAGGTCCCCTAACAGCGCGGACTCCCGCTCGGTGTAAGCCCCGATGGCCGCGAGCCCCTCGAAGGTCGCGCTGCCGGTCGTCGGCATATCCGTGGCGCGCGCGATGGGCATCTCCGCCACGCGCTCGGCCATCGCGGCGCTCTCTTCGACCATCTCCTCAAAGGTCGCGACATCCCTGACCGCGTCGGCCCCACACCCCACGAGTCCCGTCAGCGCGGCGCCAGCGCAAATCCACATCGACCTCATGATCACTCCGCCCTATCCAAGACGCTGGCCCGTCGCACGTGCCACGGGCCCGTTGCACTCGCCGCAAACCCGTTCCGCAGGATGGCTCCCGGGGCCGGGCGCGCGCAAGAACGCGCCCTCCGCCACTGGCCGAAGGAGTTCAGCGCTCGGTGATGAACTCCCCTTCGAAGTAGTCGACGCCGTCGGGGGTCATTACCGTGCCCTCCACGATCCCTTCCGCATGGCTGTGGTCCTCTCCCAGGAAGTCGCCAGCCAGTCCGCCCGCGAAGTCATAGTCCCCGCCCGCCTCGTCCTCGAGTTGGCCGGTGAGCAGCGCGCCGTAGGTATAGTCCTCCGACACGTCGATATCGGTAAGGATCCGCCCCGAGGCAACGTCGAGAGAACCCGTCATCTCCTCGCCGTCCTCCGTGACGAAGTTGCTGGCCCCGCCCGAAAGTGACGAATCGGCGAAGTTCATGTCCAGGGTCAGCTCGCCCGCCATCTCGGGCATTGCGCCGCCCGAGCCCATGGTCATCACCCCTTCATAGTTCGCCGAGCCCGTTATGGGCAGGGTGGACGGATCGGTGTAGGACAGGCCGACAGTTTCGTCGTAGAGCGCGTCCTGATCGGCGACCAGCGCCGCATAGGTCGGGCGAGGCTCGTTGCTGCCGCCCCCGTCGGCCACATCGTCGCAGCCTGCCAAGGCCAGCGACATCGCCGCCAGCACCGTCGTCCTGATCTCGATCGCCATCCCTGTTCCTCCTCGGCACAAATCCTGCATCGACCGTGCCGCCCCGCGACCCGGTCGGCAACCCCTGGCGCGGTTCCTCCCCTGCCCTGCCCGCTGCACCACCGGCGTTGCCGCGCAGGCCCTTAGCCCTTATGTGAGGCCCCCATGACCAACAGCGCCCCCCTCCCGCCCGAGATCGCCCGCCGCCGGACCTTCGCGATCATCTCGCACCCCGACGCCGGCAAGACGACCCTGACCGAGAAGTTCCTCCTCTTCGGGGGCGCCATCCAGATGGCCGGACAGGTGCGCGCCAAGGGCGAGGCGCGGCGCACCCGCTCCGACTTCATGGCCATGGAGAAGGAGCGCGGCATCTCCGTCTCCGCCTCCGCCATGTCCTTCGACTACGGCAAGTTCCGCTTCAACCTCGTGGACACGCCCGGCCACTCGGACTTCAGCGAGGACACCTACCGCACCCTCACGGCGGTGGACGCGGCGGTCATGGTCATCGACGGCGCCAAGGGCGTGGAATCCCAGACCCGCAAGCTTTTCGAAGTCTGCCGCCTGCGCGACCTCCCCATCCTGACCTTCTGCAACAAGATGGACCGCGAATCCCGCGACACCTTCGAGATCATCTCCGAGATCCAGGAGAACCTCGCCATCGACGTGACGCCCGCCTCCTGGCCCATCGGCATGGGCCGCGACTTCGTGGGCGCCTACGACATGCTCCACGACCGGCTGGAGATCATGGACCGCGCCGACCGCAACCGCGTGGCGGAAACGGTCCAGATCAAGGGCCTCGACGACCCGGAGATCGAGAAGCACGTCCCCGCCGACCTGCTGGAGAAACTGCGCGAGGAGGTGGAGATGGCGCGCGGCCTCCTCCCCGCCTTCGACCGCCAGTCGATCCTCGAAGGGCACATGACCCCCATCTGGTTCGGCTCCGCGATCAACAGCTTCGGCGTCAAGGAACTGATGGACGGCATCGGCGCATACGGCCCCGAGCCGCAGCCCCAGCGCGCCGAGCCCCGCCAGATCGCCCCCGATGAGACCGCCGTCGCGGGCTTCGTCTTCAAGGTCCAGGCCAACATGGACCCCAAGCACCGCGACCGCGTGGCCTTCGTCCGCCTCGCCTCCGGGCATTTCGAGCGCGGCATGAAGCTCCACCACGTCCGCGCGGGCAAGCCCATGACCATCGCGAGCCCCGTCCTCTTCCTCGCCGCCGACCGCGAACTCGCGGAGGAAGCCTGGGCCGGCGACATCATCGGCATCCCCAACCACGGCCAGCTCCGCATCGGCGACACCCTGACCGAGGGCGAGCCCCTGCGCGCCACCGGCATCCCCTCCTTCGCGCCCGAACTCCTGCAAACGGTCCGCGCAGGCGACCCGATGAAGGCCAAGCACCTCGAAAAGGCCCTCATGCAGTTCGCCGAGGAAGGGGCCGCCAAGGTCTTCAAGCCCATGATCGGCTCCGGCTTCATCGTGGGCGTCGTGGGCCAGCTCCAGTTCGAGGTCCTGGCGAGCCGCATCGAGCTCGAATACGGCCTCCCCGTCCGCTTCGAATCCACGCAGTTCAACTCCGCCCGCTGGGTCAACGGCTCCAAGGACGCCGTCGAGGACCTCGTGAACAAGAACAAGCAGCACATCGCCCACGACAACGACGGCGACGTGGTCTTCCTCACCCGCCTCCAATGGGACATCGACCGCGTCGTCCGCGACCACCCGTCGGTTCGCCTGACGGCCACCAAGGAGATGATGGCGGCGGCGTGAGGCGCCACGAGAGGGCAGCCGTCTCTCAGGCCAACGATGCCCAAGGTCGGCGCCTACGAAGGAGCGGGCCCGCAGCTCACCCCGACGTGGACGGTCCGCTGTCCGGCCCGTGCCACTTCGGGACCGGACGCCGATGCGGGAATTGACCCTCGGCGACATAGGCCTCCTCCTCGGGCGTGGAGGTTCGTCCCAGGATGGCATTGCGGTGCGGGTAGCGGCCGAAGGTCTCGATGACCCGGCGGTGAAGGACCTTCTGCTCGACCCCGAAGACATAAATCGGCCTGAGGTGGTCGGGCGCCAAGGCGAGGATCTCCTGCGCGAGAGCGTGGGCGCGGTCGAGCCGCGCAAGGTGGCCGGGTCCCTCGCAATGGCCAAGCACAAGCTGATAAGCCGACCGCTCCCAGGGGGCCGAGAGCGCCTCGAAGTGGCCGTTCCCCAGGCCTTCAAGCGCAAGCGCGAGCGCCCGAGGGTCTTGGGCGAAGGCACGGGGGCTGCCGCTCCACACGGAGCGGGAGAACTGGTCGAGGATGACGATCAGGGCAAGGCGGCCCTGGGGGTCCGAAGCCCAGTGGTCCAGGACCCCAGTGGCGGCCCGCTCGGTGAGGTCCCTGAACCGGGCCACGATCTCCTTGTCGGCTTCGCCGCGCATCCGCCAGGCCCAGTGCCGGCCATGCGTCTCCACGTCCTCCTCCAGGCTGTCGGGGAACCAGAACCGGATCACCTCATCCCACTCGCGCGCGCCGGGCGTCATGAACGTCGTTTGGTCCTGCGCCTCGGTCGTCGCATCCGTCTCGATCTGGGGCATGGCTTCCCTCTCGATGCCGATCGGGCCGGGCCACCCCGTCCCTGGACAGGAGCATACCAT